>URRG01000071.1 GCA_900550095.1 uncultured Oscillospiraceae bacterium | reverse complement strand
AGAAAAAGAGGATCGTACCCAAAATGCCTAAAATGACAGCCATGAGCAGGCTTTCATGGAACATGCCGTTTTTCAGGACGATAGCATAGGCGATCCCCAGGCAGCAAACGCTCACAAGAAACACCACCACAGAGATCCACAGCCTCTTCACCCGGAAGTTTTCGTTCTGTCTGTCCGCATAAATCAGATCGATCAGACGGAGACGGGAAACAGATATGGTATTGAAGGCCATAATGACCAGAAAGATCACGCTGAAATACAGAACCGTCTTCAGACAGGCCTCCCTGGAAAACATAAAGTAAAAACCGGAAAGGTCCGCCTGAAACATGCGGGCTGTAAAAACAGACAGAGCCTGCGCTCCGAAAACGCCCAGAGTAATTCCTACAGCCAAAGAAAAAATACCGATCAAAAAGGTTTCCGCAATGAGCATCCCCGAAATACGAAAACGGCTCATCCCCAGCGTAAGGTAGATACCCATCTCCTTTTTCCGGCGTCGGATCAAAAAACGGTTTGCATACAGAATGAGAAATCCCAAAATAAAGGACACGAACACCGAGATATATCCCAGCATTTCTGTCAGCTGCTGCACATTTTCCTTCTGAGATTCCGACAAAACCAACATGGCCTGCTGGTCTCCCATGGAATTGAACATATAAAAAAGGCAAACGCCCAGCGTCATAGTAAAAAAATATACTGCGTAGTCGCGGATGCTCCTCACGGTGTTTTTAAAGGCAAGCTTAGAAAACATTGGTGCTGTCACCTCCCAGAAAGGCCACCACCTCAATGATCCGGTTGAAAAACTGCCTGCGGGTATCCGCTCCTCTTTGGAGTTCATTAAAAATCCGGCCATCCTTAATAAACAGGATCCGGCCGCAGTAGCTGGCTGTAAACGCGTCGTGAGTCACCATCAGGATCGTAGCGGAAAGATCCCTGTTCAATGTCTCCAGGCTTTCCAAAAGGAGACGGGCGCTTTTGCTGTCGAGAGCGCCTGTGGGCTCATCCGCCAGGATCAGCGCGGGATGCGTCACAATAGCTCTGGCCGCAGCTACCCGCTGCTTCTGACCGCCGGAAAGCTGAGAAGGATATTTCTGCAGTATATCCTGAATTTCCAGCCTCTCCGCCACCATTTTTACCCGAGGCGCAATCTCCCTTGCAGGTATTCTCAGAATGGTGAGAGCTAAGGCGATATTTTCATAGGCCGTGAGCGTATCCAAAAGATTGAAATCCTGGAATATAAATCCCAGCTCATTACGGCGGAACCGGCTGAGCTTTTTGCTGCTCAGCGCGGTGATATCCGTTCCGCGCACATAGATATGCCCCGACGTGGCTCTGTCTATCGTGGAAATACAGTTCAGCAGAGTGGTCTTGCCGCTGCCGGAAGCGCCCATGATCCCCACAAACTGCCCCTCGGCCACGGAAAAGCTGATCCCATCCACCGCTTTAGTCACATTATTTTTGCCGCCATAGTATTTTTCCAGATCCTGAACCGCCAGAATCGTTTCCATATGCGTATGCTCCTCCTGTCCGTCTTACATTTCTGTCTGTGATATCAGTATACCAGCCCGGCACATTCGCCGCCATTGTTTTCCCTTACAGAAACCTTACATTCCTGTAAGGGAAATCTTACGAAATCTTCAGAATTTCCCGGATAAGAGAAAAGCACCGGCTCTTTCGGCCGGCGCTTTTCCTTATTTCCATAAAGCCTCGCGATCCCCCTCCGGCTCCAGCCGGTGCATGGTACTGGATGGGAATATCAGCTCCACGCAGGTCCCTCTTCCCAGCTGGGAGGAAACTGCAATCCCCAACCCCATGGCGTCGCAGAGCTTTTTACAGAGATAAAGTCCCATACCGCTGGATTTAGCCGTCCCCCTGCCGTTGCTTCCCGTAAATCCCTTCCCGAAAATCCGCGGCAGATCCTGGGATGGGATCCCGACACCATTATCCTGTATCCGCAGACTGTATGAATTGGCGTTTTTGCTGCCCGTAATGGAAAGCGTAAGGGGCCCCGAAGCATATTTTACCGCATTCATAAAGATCTGGCCCAAAATGAAGTCCGTCCACTTCACATCCGTATATACCTCTCCGCCGAGATTCTCTCTGTGGATACTGCACCGGCTTTCGATCAGGAGGGCAGACTGCTTTTTCAAAGAGGATTTTACCAGCTCCTCCAAAGGAACGCGCCGGATGATGTAATCCTGCTCTACAGAATTGCTCCTGGCATAAAACATGCTCTGTTCTACCAAAGCGTCGATGCGCCGCAGTTCTTCGGTAATGCTTTTCATGGCGGGAGAGGGATGGTTTTCGGCGATCAGCAAAGAGGAAGCGATCGGCGTTTTGATCTCATGCATCCACGCTTCCGTATATTCTCGGAATTCTTTAGACGCCAGTTTATATTTCATGATCTCGTCGTTCATGCTTTTCTGCGTCCTGCTGAGGATTTCAAAGCAGATCCTTCCCTCCAAAGAGGCGGGCTCTTCCAAGGTTTCCGAAAGGAGGTATTTTTTATCCAACAGCTCCAGCGTTTCCAGAGCATCCCTGTAAAAGCTCCTTCGACGGGCGTAATCCACTCCCAGCGCCATGACCGTTCCCAAAACATACAGGGCGCTGATAAACCCTACCGCATAGGCCCCTACCTCCAGTGTGCTCATCAGAAGCCCCGCGAAAAAAGCCGCCGTAAAGGAAATGAAAAGCATAAGGAGCCGGTCCTTCAAATATCCCCAAAAGCTCATATCATATACCCCTGCCCCCGCTTTGTCAGCAGAAAATCGTGTATGCCGATCCCTTCCATCTTCCGGCGGATACGATTGATATTCACCGTAAGCGTGTTGTCATCCACGAATTCATCCGACTGCCATAGATCGTTGATGATCTCATCCCGCGTCCGGATCGCTCCCGGCGTGGAAAACAGAAGGCGGAGGATCCGCAGTTCATTTTTGGTGAGCTCCGCTTCCTTTCCCCCATAGATCAGCACAGAGCGTGAAACATTCAGTTCCACTCCCTTATGGGACAAAGCTGAAAACTGCCCCGGTGTGGAACGGCGGATCACCGCAGCGATCCTGGCCAGCAGAATCTGGCGGTTATATGGCTTTGCGATAAAATCATCGGCGCCGAAATTCATGCTCAGAAGCTCGTCCGCCTCCGTATCACGGCTTGTAACGATAATCACAGGCACTTTAGAAGTCCTTCTCAATTCCCGGCAAATGGAATAGCCGTCCATTCCGGGAAGATTCAGATCCAAGAGGACTAGATCCGGCTCGCAGGAACGGATATAACCTGGAATATCATCAAAAGCTTCGGCACAGATACATTCATACCCGTTCCTTTCCAGAAAGACGCTCAACTCTATCCGTATTTTTTCCTCATCCTCCACAATGCAAATACGCGCCATTATACTCGCTCCTTTATTTAAAACTATATTCCCCATTCTTCTCCTGCTCAAGGAGCAACAGGACACCATCCTGCTTCCACCAGACAACGCAACGTGTACAGAACAAAGAAAGCAAAGGGAGAAGCGTACAGTAAAACAGCCGAAGCCCTCCTGTATACAAAAGAGAAGCCGGCTGTCCTGCGGGAAACTGCATCCATTCCCGGCCGGAAAGCAGTAAAATGCATAAAACCGCTGCAGGCAGATTTCCAGCGCAGTTAGTATACCTACTCTACAATTTTATCACAATCGGCTATCAATGCAAGCGTTCGATCCGCCTATTTCCACTATACCACAACCGGGATTCTGCAAAAGGCGAAAATGGCCGATCTCTGAAACCGTATTCCCAATGCGGAAGAAAACATATTTTTTCCCATACATACCGCTGCAAATATCTCTGCCGGCAAGAAGGAATTGCCGCCGTAAAACAGAGCATACTACTAAAGTCTGATACATCAAAACAAATCGTAAAAAAGAAACTAACAAATTGTAAATTTGTAAACTCTATATTGACGTAACAAAAAATATATTATATAGTATTTAATACAAGATGATCGCATAATATTTTTATTATTTATAAAGAGGTGCCGCAATATGCCGTATTCCATCTGCCTGTTTGGCGATTCCATCGCCAAGGGAGTTTCTTTTGACGCTTCTCAGCAAAAATATGTGCTTTTAAAAAACAGCTTTCCCCATCTGCTTCAAAACGACGGTGAATTCCAGATCTCCAACTATTCTAAATTCGGCTGTACCGTCGGCAAAGGATTGGAACTTGTCCGCCAGAAAAAAGAAAAGCTCTCAGCCTTTCAGTATACCGTCCTGGAATTCGGAGGCAACGACTGTGACTTCGATTGGCAGGACATCTCCGACCACGGAGAAGGAGAATACATCCCCAAAACACCCTTATCCGCCTTTCACAGAGCATACAGCCAAATGATCGATACCGTCCGGGACGCCGGCAGCTGCCCTGTGCTGCTCTCGCTTCCCCCTATCGACGCTAAACGGTATTTTGAATGGATCTCCCGCGGTAAAAGCGCCCAGAATATTCTAAAGTGGATCGGAGATGTAGAACACATCTACCGTTGGCATGAAATGTACAATCTGGCGGCCTTCGAGCTGAGCCGGGAGAAAAATGTGCCCCTCATCAATATCACCGACGTCTTTCTGGAGGACCGCCATTATCAGCGCTTCATCTGCGACGACGGAATCCATCTGAACGAATCAGGGCATCAGCTGGTGTATACAGCTTTGTCAGGTTATATCCACCGGCACGAACCTGTGATCTCTCTGGCGGTATAACCATGAACGCGTTCCCCCTGCTTTTCAGAAACATACAGAAGTAACGTCAAGATTCAACGTTTCGATTTAAGCGGGAGGTCAAACGGGAAGAAACCTTCTCATCACAGGCCCTGAAAATTTTCCCAGCTTCCATTTTCCGCACTTTTAGGAAGGCTACCGGGCTGGGATCTGAAGAATTTTTTGGGACAGCAAGAAAACGCCGCACGGCATCTAAGAGACTCTACGGATATTTTTGGTATGTACGATACAAAACGAAGCCCCTGCCGTAATATGGCAGGGGCTTCGTTTTTCCATGAGGAAATTAGGGAAATAAGGATGCGCTTAAAAGCGTAAAGATGTAAGCAATTGAATATAAGCAAGGGAACCGCCTTTGCAGAGCAACACATCAAAATTTGGAGGAATCGTCATAAAGCGACGGATGGAAGAGGGCAAAAGCAATTCCCTTGACTTACGAATTTTATATCCTTCGCCGCAAACCGGCAGAATATTTTTTAGAAGAATATCCTATTCGCTTTGTATTACTATCATACGAGTTTACTCTGCATTTGTCAATAAAGGAACGGGAAGTTTTTATACGTATGAGAGAAAAAAAGAGAGGCAATATATGAGCAACTTGCACAATATTTAAAAATTGAACACCGTGTTCATTCCTCAACATGCAAGAAATAAAGTGTCTTTTTCTCTCTAACTCAAAAAGAATGATAAAAGAGAAAAATCCCAGATTCATGGGAAAATATCCCATTTTTTCTTCTGGTATCAGGTGTCAGAATTCCTTCTGTTTGCAATACGGTACGCTAGTTCCTCCCCGATCCTTTTCATATTGCTCAAAGTAGTCTCTTCAGAATCTTTTAATCTTCCGCACAAAAACAGAAGCCTGTTTTCTTCCCAATACCGGTCAAGGACCCAGCGAATTTCTTCCTGTGACGGGGGCGGCGCTACCGCGCTCTCCATAGATTGAAAGATTTCAAACCAAAGAAAAGCTCTTTTTCTCTGTTCACTGCGCTGCGACAATCGGAAACGATCCCGTATCCACATGCCGAAGGAGTATAAAAACAAAAAAACAAAGGAACAACTCCAGATGAAAAAAAGGATCCTGCTCCCCATGCGGCGCCTCCCCTCCGCTATTCTCATATACTGGAACTATCTGTTTCGTTCCTTTTACCATATGAGAAAAGCAGATTGTCTTATGCATTGCACCCGAAAAGATTTTCCTATGGGAAGCAAGGCTTGAAAAGCGTCACATCTTTCGGCCTGTTCCATACAATGGTAGTGAGAACCATAGGTTTCCAATATTCTAATCAGGAGGACTCTACTATGGAAGAAAACAACTACACGCCGGTCTCTTCCGAGCCGGCAGGATGCTTTAAAGAGGCCGTCTGCATCGACGCTATGCGCGTCTATGACAGCTGCAGCGATAAAGACTGCCTGGAGGATCTGCGGGTATATTTCCCGCCTGACAAACAGGAACTGATCGAAAACGCCTCTAATGTACGTCTGCGCAGTGTGGACGTGATCACCGTATACCTGGATCTGGAGCCCGTCCCCTTTAACAAAGGCTTCTACTCCGTGGATATGACTTTCTTCTTCGACGTATGCCTGGACATATTCTGCGCGCCCAACCCCGGCAGCGTAGTCGTAAGCGGCGTTTCCGTATTCAACAAAAAGGTTATTCTTTACGGAAGCGAAGGAAACGTAAAGATGTTCAATTCGGATAATTCCCCCACTGAGCAGGATACCTCCTGCGGCAAGATTCTGCCTAAGGCCAGCGTTCAGGTAGCGCGTCCCATCGGCCTTTCCGCCCGCTTGTGCGACGCTCCGCCTTCCTGCGAATGCGGCTGCCGCATTCCCGAATGCATCTGCAAGCGCTACGGCGGCTGCTTTGAAACCTCCCGGTGCCGCACTGTATACGTCACTATCGGCCTCTTTACTATCGTACAGATCGTGCGTAATGTTCAGATGCTGATCCCCGCTTATGATTTCTGTGTGCCGGAAAAGGAATGCGTCACTTCTTCCGATAATCCCTGCGAAATGTTCAGCCACATCGACTTCCCCACCGATGAATTCTTCCCGCCCAGGGTGGGAGACTTGGGCTGCGGCTGCGATAAGCCCCGTCACTGCTAAAGCGCTGCTCCCGGCTGTTTCTTGCTGCACAGAGGCTTCCGGCACCGTCCGGAGGCCTCTCTCCGTTTGATCTGAAAGCCCGCTTTCCAGTGGAGCGGTCATATCTCCTAACGGCTCCATACTGCTTCACCGATCTGGCCGGAAAATACAAAAAGCGCTCTCAATGCGGGAAACCAAAAACTGCATTGAAAGCGCTTTTTAGCATCTGTAGAACCGTCAGCCGTCCAGCTTTTCCAGCCGGGCAAAATTTGCCATGAGCTTTTTGGTGCCGACCTTTTCAAAGGCGATCTCCAAAAGCGTATCGCTTCCCATTGGTACAGCGCCGACGATCATACCTTCGCCAAAGGTCTTATGCCGAATACGATCCCCCGGCCTGTATGTTCCCACAGGCTTTTTCTCATGAACCGCAAAAGCCGGGCCAAAGCTTCTGGCCGCCTGTATAGAGGCGTTTCTCGCATCCTTTCTGGAGGGGAAGAGTTGGATATCCTCACCCGCCTTTTTCCATCCATTGGAGCGGGTCCTCTCTGTGAGCTCCTGAGGAATCTCCTTGGCAAAGCGAGAAAGCTTATTGCGGGTGGTGCTGCCGAAGATGATGCGGCTGTCCGCATTAAGGATCATCAGCTCCTCTTTTGCACGGGTTATGGCTACATAGGCCAGCCTGCGCTCTTCCTCGATCTCTTCGGGATTATAGATAGCCTGCACCCCTGGGAAAATTCCGTCCTCAAAGCCGGGCAGGAAGACGCAGGGAAACTCCAGCCCCTTGGCGGAATGCATGGTCATCATGACCACAGCGTCCGTGGAGCCGTCGTAATTGTCGATATCCGTCATGAGCGATACCTCCTCCAGGAAACCGGAAAGATCCGCCTCTTCTCCGTTCTCCTCCTGGTATTTTACCAAGCTGGAGGCAAGCTCATTGATATTGTCGATACGGTCCTGAGGATCCTCGTTGGGATTTTCCTTCAGACTTTCTATGTAGCCGGTCTTTTCCAGAATCAGACGGTACAGCTCTTCCAGAGAATCCCGCTCCGCCGCTTCCATGAATTCCCGGATCATTTGGGCAAACTGCTGCAGCTTGGCTGCGCTTCGCCGCAGAGGCTCAAATTCATCCGCATGGCAGAGAACCTCGAAAAGGCTTTCTCCTACTCCTTCCGCTATAGCAGCCGCCTGGGAAACTGTCTTATCTCCTATAGCCCGCTTGGGAACATTGATGATCCGGCGCAGCCGCACATCGTCCGAAGGATTGTTCGCCACGCTCAGGTAGGCGATCATATCCCGGATCTCCCGACGCTCATAGAAACGCAGACCTCCGATAATGCGGTACGGTATCCCGGATTTTACGAAATTCTTTTCCAAGGCATTGGATTGAATATTCATTCGGTATAGAATAGCAAAATCCGCATATTTACGCCCTTTCGCCACGCCGTCCAAAATCTTGGTGGCGATTTGATCGGCCTCGTCGCTTTCATTCAAGGCCGTATGGAGAATGATCTTCTCTCCCGCCCCGTTTTCCGTCCAAAGCGTTTTTCCCTTCCGCTCTGTATTGTTGGAGATAACTGCGTTTGCGGCATCCAGTATATTTTGTGTGGAACGGTAGTTCTGCTCCAAGCGGATCAGGGAGGCGTTGGGAAAGCTCTTTTCAAAGCTCATGATATTTTCAATAGTGGCTCCTCGGAACTTGTATATGCTCTGGTCATCATCCCCCACCACGCACAGATTCTGCCGTCTCTGCGCCAGAAGCCGGATCAGAATATACTGCGCGTGGTTTGTATCCTGATACTCGTCCACCATGATATACCTGAATTTATTTTGGAAATACTCCAAGACATCCGGGCACTGGCGGAAAAGCTCCACCGTGGAAACGATCAGATCGTCAAAATCCATGGCGTCCGCTTCCCGCAGCCTGCGCTGGTACATTTCATAGGCCTTGCCTATCGTGCTGAGTCGGATATCCCTTCCAGCCGATTCCAGAAACTCCTGAGGAGAAATCAAGCTGTCCTTTGCCCGGGAAATAGCCGAAAGAATGGATTTGCAGGGCAGAACCTTGTCCTCGATTCCAAGAGCGTTCTGACAATCCTTCATGAGACGCTTAGAATCGTCTGTA
>URRG01000070.1 GCA_900550095.1 uncultured Oscillospiraceae bacterium | reverse complement strand
TAATTATAGCATAAAAACAGCTGTTCGGGAAGTAGAGGCGAGAAGAAAAACGGACGCGCTTCCTTTTTCTCTTCCCGGCAATAACAGGAACGCCTGCGGATTTGGGAGCAGGCGGCCCGCCGGCCCCCAATGACGCGCAAAGAGTCTTCCGCCAAAACACAAGCGGAAGACTCTTTCAAAGCCTCAATATGTTTTTATATTGTAGGGATCGCCCTCGTTTTGCCGCTCCGGCAAGCGGTCATATGCCGAATTGACGGCGGCGATAGATCCCGCCGAAAATCCGAACCAAAATCAGCACCGCGCTGAAGGGCATCGTCAGGCCCATCACCACCGCGGCCAGAACGTCGCTGGGATAATGCACAAACAGATACATTCTGGAAAACGCAATGAGCACTGCCATCGCCAGGCCTGCTATGCCGATGATGGGATTTGTCCACATCAGAATGGGAACAGAGATAAAAGCCGCCAGCGTGTGGCAGGAGGGGAAGGAATAATCCTTCGGCCTGTTCACAAGCAAAGGCCACTCCGGATACCGGTGGCACGGACGCAAACGGGCCACAAAGGGCTTCACGCAGATATTCCCCACCAGGACCCCCATGGAAAGCATGGAGAGCAGAACGATACCGTTCACACGGTAATGGGGTATACACAAAAAGGCCAGCCCTGTTGCGAGCCAAACGCCTCCGAAATTGCCGAGCGCTGAAACGACGGGCATAACGGCGTCCAGAAACGAGCAGTGCATATTGCGCTGGATAAATGCCAGCACACGCTCATCCCATTTTTGAATACGGCCCACAGGTCTCACCTCCTTTTGATTTTACAGTTCCTGATACAGCCATCCTTCAGGGATTTCAGTATACCGCAAACAGTGAAAAAAAGCAAGACGGAGGCTTCTGGAAAAACGCCGCGCTCTGTGACAATTACCGCCTCTCCTTCCGGCGGGCTCTGTGCAAAACAGACAATCCGCAGCCGAATTTTCTTAATTGACAACGTTTATTGCCGGCGTCCGGCATCTGCCAGACTCGGAGAGCGGCTGAACATTCGCACAACGGAAGAAACAAGAAGGACGCCCAGCGCCAGGACCCCGGCCACGCCCAGGGTATGCAGGCCCGTTTCCAAAAATAAATCCGTGTTGCCCGCGATACAGTATTCCATGGTGTAATAAATGCCTCCCCCGGGCACGAGGGGAAAAAGCGCCACCAGAAGATACCCTGTGGCGGGCTTTCTCCGCAGACGAGCCATAGTCTCCGCGTAAACGGAAAGCGCCACCGTCCCCGCGAAATTCTGAAAAATATCGCTGCCGAAGGGCGCTGCGAGAAGATATATGAACCAGCCTATGGCGCCGCCCAAGGGCATCAGGAAAAGTTCCTTCCCCCTGACGTTGAAAATCAGGCAGCCTCCCAAACAGGCAAAAAACGCGTACAAAACCTGCAGGTATTCCATCCGCCCGTCCTCCTTATCCGGATTTTTCTCCAAGCCCGGCTTACACGCCCCACATAAGGCGCGGCGCCATAAGCACAAGGCCCACGCCCAGAGCGATAGCCGTGGCCACCAGCAGGCTCTCCGTCAGCCTCTGCAGGCCGGCCACCAGATCGCCGGCCATGATATCCCGCATAAAAGTGGTGATCGTAATGCCGGGAACCAGCGTCATCAGCGCGCCGATGATGATTTTATCATAGTGCGCCGCCAATCCGAGCCCCACGGCAGAGGTGGCGATCAAAGCCGCAGCCGCGCTGGCCATCAGATTGGTCAAAAAATCGTAGGCCTTCAGGCGGGCGTTCATAAGCAGGATGCCCTTCATGCATATACTGCACACAGCGGAGCATACCGCGTCTGAAATTTCGCCTCCCCAGAAAAGTGTAAAAAAGAAGCTCACCAGGCAAAAGGCCGCCGTCTGTGTCCATACGCCGTATACCGGCCGGGCAGCAATCCCGCGGATCTCTTTTTCCGCCGTTTCTACAGGCGGCTTTTCCCAGCAGATGCGCCTGCAAAGGTCATTCGCCCGGTCTACGCGGTCCAGATTGTTGGCCCGCCGGTGCACCCGCCGGATCTTCGTGATGGTCTTCCCCTCCGGGGTGGTGATCGTCACAAAAATACAGTTGGGAATGGCGAACACATCGTTCTTTTCCACCCCATAGGCGCCCAGAATCCGGTTCATGGATTCCTCCACCCGGTAGATCTCCGCGCCGCTGCTCAAAAGCAGATGCCCCAGATCCGACGCCATCAGGATCAGCCGATCATATTCCATTCCCAACGCCTCCCCTTTACCGGATTTCTCCCATTTTATCACGATCATAGCTTCCGCCCATATGCCGGAAGCCCGCCAGAAAAGCCTGTGTGCCATGCACCGCGCATCTCCCGTCCGCGTTTGCCCCATGTCCGCCGGGCGGATTCTCATGTGAGCCCTCTTGAGCTTTCGGCCCTGCCTCTGGGCCGTGCAGGCCCGCGCCGCCGGGACTGGTCCCCATAGACCGAAAGCGCGGCTGCCGCCCTGTCCCGCAGGCCGGGCGTTTATCCCTTGTTTTCCGCCAGGGGGAGGATCTCAGGGAGCTTTCTTTCGGCGTCCCGCATACCCAGCTCATAAATCGCCTTCAGGTTCTCGGGATTTTTTTCATATCGGCTCACCGCCAGAGGCCGGCTGGGCCGGACGACCACCGCGCGCCCTTCCTTCTCCAGCTTTCGGCAGAGCTCCAGCTCCCGGTTGTATTCCAGCCCCCTCTCCATCATTATGCGCACAAATTCAGGATAATCCCCATACTTTGCCCTGAGAACCGCTCTGGGAAATTCCGGCCGGGGGCGCTTGCGGTAGGTAATGTCCCTAGTGAGAACCACCACGTGGCGGCTGTTCCCCTCCGTTATGGACTGCTCCAGGGGAATAGGCATGGCGCAGCCTCCATCCAAAAGCTCATATCCCTTATAGGATACGATAGGAGATACAAAAGGAAGGGAACTGGAAGCTCGCACCGGCGTCAAATCCGCATCCATCTCATCCTTGCCGAAGAACACGGCTCTTCCCGTCCTCAGGTCTGTGGCTCCGGCCTTCAGTTCCATGGAAGACTGAAAGAAGGCTTCATAGTCCAAGGGAAGAAGCTCATGGAAAAGTTCGCCGAAAATGAAATCAAAACCAAAGAGAGATCCTGTCTTATACAGGCTCGTGATGCTCAGATACCGCTCGTCTGTGATATACTCATAAAAAATGCGGAAATTCCGTTCCTTCTGTCCTGAAATATAGCTCAGCGCATTGCAGGCCCCCGCGGAAATCCCATACGCCACCGGAAAGGTTATGCCCTCCCGGAGAAATACCTCCAGCACACCGCTGGTATAAGCGCCGCGGGTGCCTCCTCCCTCCAGAACAAGTCCTGTATTTGCACAATATAGTTTTTCAGCCGCCAAACAAATCAGCTCCTTTCGGCTCCGCCCGCCTGAGACGGCGCAGAGCGCGTCACACGGGGCGAGTACCGGCGCCTGAGCGCTCCGGCCCCATCCTATTCTATGCCGCTGCCGCCTGCGGTGTTTCCAGGGTTTTGCTATTTCGATTATAAGACGCCCCTCCCTCATTTGCAAGGGAACTTTTCCGGCAGAATTTCAAAAATTGACAGGCGTTTTTCTCCTTCTCATTATTTTGGGAAGAAAACAGAGAAAAAATTTCCCGAAATTTTAAATTTTCTCTTGCATTTTCTCCCGGCCCACGCTATAATATATGAGCATTCCATAGGGACGATTAGCTCAGCTGGCTAGAGCATTCGCTTGACGTGCGAAGGGTCATAGGTTCGAGTCCTATATCGTCCACCATGAAAAGCCCAGAATCATACAGATTTTGGGCTTTTTTATTGTCTCAGGATTTGTCGGTTGTCAGTAACGTGTCAGCGGCACTGCACATTCCGAAGCTTTCTTATAATCCCGTCCTCGTACACTCTGGGATCAACTGTGTAGAATATGTCCGTCAGGTCATCCATGACAGCCCCTCCCGGGCTCCTGCCATAAACAGCGTGCAGAAAGCCGCTGTCGCCATAGTCCGCGACTATCGGGGATTCCTCCGTATCTGCCGGTCCACACGCTCCCGAACGGCATACAGATCGGTCAGCCAGTTTGGCGTAAGCGGGACGGCTGCTCTCGCCACACTTCAGGCGGGCGGTCCTGATATCTTGATATCTTGATATCCGTATTCCTTACGGTCAAGCCAAAAAGGGCATCCCCTTTTGCTGCGGCAGGTGACCCTTCGCTCCTTTCGCCGGCGGCAAAATCCCTCATCTCATCCCCGGCTTCACCGCAGGACAGCGGCCCCCCTCCCGCCGCCCGCGTTTAACCTTTCCATTGTTTTTCGCCTCTCTTCCCTGCATATTAAGTGGGAAAGGGAGGCGATCGTATTGGAGTATGGGTATATCCGCGTTTCCAGCACAGACCAGAACGAGGATAGACAGCTCATAGCCCTGCGTGAGAAAGGCGTATCGGACAGCCGGATCTATATGGATAAGCAGTCCGGGAAAGACTTTGACCGGCCCAAGTACAAACAGCTGGTGCAGCGGGTCAAACAGGGCGATCTGCTGTATATCCTGAGCATTGACCGCTTAGGGCGCAATTACAGGGAGATACAGGAGCAATGGCGGTTATTGACGCAGGAAAAGGGCGTGGATATCTGCGTTTTGGATATGCCGCTTTTAGATACCCGGCAGGGCAAAGACCTGATGGGGACGTTTATTGCAGATCTGGCTCTGCAGATTTTGTCCTTTGTGGCCCAGAGCGAGCGGGAGAACATACGCAGGCGGCAGGCGGAAGGGATTGCGGCGGCAAAAGCGAGGGGCGTCAAGTTCGGAAGACCGCTGATCCCCCTGCCGGAGAACTTTTATGAGATACACAAGGAATGGCGGGGCAAAAAAATAACACTCCGGCAGGCGGCGGAGGCCTGCGGAATGCCGGAAGGCACGTTCTATGCGAAAGCAGTCAAATATGAAAAAGGCATTTAAGCAAAGCCTGTGCGAATTTGAAAAGGTCTACTTTTGCAAATTGGAAAAAGGGAGGGCTGACGGACTAAAACTTTTTGTCGGATATTGAAAAAACGCATATTTTCTGGTATATTTTGATATGTAATTCAGGCACATGTTGAACTTGCAAAAGTAGACCATTGCAAAGCGGAAAAATATGCATGCGTACAGGAGGAGACGAGATGAAACGAGTAAAAAAGGGATGGGCCGTGTTGCTGTGTCTGTGTATGGCCGTTGCATTTCTGCCAATACCGGCTTTCGCAGCTGATACTGCAGCAGACACATGGGACGGAACGGCAGATACAGACTGGTATAAGGCCGAAGAAACTGTTTTTGATATTGCTTCCGCCGAAGCTTTGGCGGGTGTATCCAAACTGGCGGCCAATGGTGAAACTTTCGAGGGAATTACATTACGCCTTACTAGGGATATAGATCTCGCCGGGCTGGCATGGGACCCAATCAAGAATTTCTGCGGTATATTTGACGGAGAGAATCACAAGATTTCCAATATGCATGTGGAACGCGAAGAAGGCCAGAGCGGCTTTTTCGAATATTTGAACGGGGCGCAGGTGAAAAACCTTGTTCTTGAAGATGCACAGGTCGTGATGCCGGACACAAACAGTTCCTTTTATCAGGGCGTTTTGGCAGGATGGGCAACTACCGGCAGCGAAATTATCAACTGCGGCGCTTCCGGCTCCATAACGGCAGACGCCAGCGGGAGCGACGTCCCCTCTGTCTCCGGCTTCATCGGCTCCTGCAAAGGCGATACAAAATTGGCCTCCTGCTGGTCAACGGTAGATGTGGAAACGACAGACTCTGAAATGGCGTGTATGGCAGGTGGCTTGGTGGGACAATGGGAGAATGCTGCAAACGGAGCGCAGATCATCGATTCCTATTTCGGAGGAAGCGTTACCGTTGCAGAAGCGACCACATCTGCCGGCGGAATTTTAGGCGCGGGGCTGTCCTTTAATGGGAACGTCGTGTTGATAAAAGGATGCGTATCGTACGGCAGCCTGTCTACTCCGCAGAACAACGCCAATGCCGTACAGATTGGGGCATTGGACGAATACGGGCAGGCAGAGGACTGCCTGTGGCTTGACAACGGACAGCCCGGCGTAATCCGTCTTATCGTAGATTGGGACACAGGAACTGCTGAAGCCGATCCGGAATTCGATGAAACGAAGTGCGGCGATAAGGTAAAGGAATTCGATGAAAAAATACTATCCGCATTGAACAGCAAAGCGCAAACAGAGGGCTTATGGACTTTGGGGATCAACGGCTATCCGGTTTTTTCCAGTCAGACAGACAGGATCCAGGCAGATTATTCCGCAGTAGAGGGGGCTAAGAGCAAAATACCTGCCGATTTATCTCTATATACCGATGAGACGGTAAAGGTCCTCAATGATCTGCTTGCCCACGTTGACTATCAATTAAGCAAAGACGAGCAGGCAACGGTCGATGAGTACGCTGCGGCCATCGAAACCGCAGTTAGCAAGCTTCAGTTCAAGGCTGCAGATTACAGCAAGGTAGAGGCTGCGATTGAAAAAGCGAAAGCGCTGAACAAAGATGAGTATACGGATTTTTCAAAGGTAGAAGCGGCAGTCAGCGCCGTTGTCTACGGCAAAAACATCACGGAACAGAGCATGGTGGACGCAATGGCAGCGGCGATCGAGAACGAAATCTCCGCATTGGAAAAGAAACCTGCGCCAATGCCTTCGAAACCGGAAGAGCCCTCCGAATCTTCCAGGCCGGAAGGAAACCCGGACAGTGGAACAGCGGACGCACCGCAGACCGGGGACAGCAGCAACATGATGGTATGGATTGCCGTTATGCTGATGGCCGGCGCCGGAATGACCGTATCAACCGTTTACAGCAGAAAGAGAAAGCACAGCAGATAATTTGACGCACAATAAAACCGGGCTGCGGATATCCGGTATCTGCAGCCCGGTTTTTTCTATCTTCCTGCAGCTTTCGGCATACGGCAGAAGGAAGAATGCTCTTCCAAAGAAGCAGCAGGCCTTTCCTCAGAAACAGAAGCGCATCCGGCGGAAAAAGCGCGGCACTTTTCCCTTGCCGCAGCTTCTTCTGCCCCAGCAAGGCCCTCGCTTCGATCTTATCCGGGAGAGTGTTCCGCCCGTTCCGCATATGGTTCCGGTGCTGTTACGGCGAAGCCTCCCGCTTCCCTGCCTGCTGTTCGGATTCCTGCCCACGGAGTTTGATGAACCGCCACTTGCCGGAGCGGTAATGGAGCACCAGCAGAAGGGTTCGCAGAAGCTGGTCGGCTACAAGAGCGTACCACGCGCCCCAGAGCCCCAGCTGGAATACATTTACAAGAAGCAGGGCCAAGCCGCTTCGGACGATAAGAACCGTGACGAACATAACGGCTGCCGGGAATTTTGTATCCCCTGCGCCTCTGAGGCCGCCGGATACGATAAACTGGCTGGACTGGAAGGGCTGGATGAGCCCCACCATGATGAGAATGCCGCCGCCCAGAAGGACGATCTCCTCCGTCTGGTTATAGAGCCACACCACGTCTCCCCCGAAAAAGATCAGCCCCGCGGCCAGAAACAGAGAGACGATGAGCCCGATCCGCCTGGTATGCCGCATATAGATCTCCGCCATATCGAGCCGCCCCTTCCCCAGGCTCTGCCCCATAAGGGTGGTGGCGGAATTGGAAAAGGCCTGGCCGGTCATGAAGCTCATGGCCTGGATATTCATGCAGATCTGATGCGTGGCATAGGCCACATCCCCAAGGCCTGCTACCGTCCTTGTATAAATGATGATGCCCGCCCGCATGAAGAGCTGCTCCACCATGGAGGGGATCCCTATAGTGACTACATTTCCTAAAATCACCAGATCCACCCGGAATTTTTCCCGGAAGCTCAGGTAGATATACCGCTTTTTGTTCATAACAAAAATCACGGCGATCAGGAACGCCACCGTCTGCCCGATAATCGTAGCGATGGAAGCCCCCACCACCCGAAGCTCGGGGAAGCCGAATTTCCCATAGATCAGCAGATAATTGAAGAACAGATTCACCACATTGGATATGGTGTTATAGATCAGCGGCGTTTTTGTGTCCCCTATGCCCCGAAGGACGGCGGTGACGGTAAAAGAAATGCAGAGCGGCACAAAGCCATACATCTGAATCTCAAAGTATTCCACGGCATAGCCGAAGGTCTCCTCCGAAATGCCGCTCCCCCCCATGAACCGGATCATAGGGGCCGCGAACACAAGGCCCACCGTCATAAACAGTATCGCCAGCACCGCGTTCAGAACCAGCGACTGCCGGAATACGACGTTGGCCTTTTCCCTGTTCCCCTGCCCGCGGAAACGGGCCACCATGGCCGTGGCTCCTACGTTCAAGGCCTGCATCATGGTCATGAGCAGAAATTTTGGCTGGGCGCTGAGCCCAACGGCAGAAAGGGCCTGCACGCCCACCTCGCCGGGCAGCTGGCCCACCATGATCTGGTCCGCCATGCTGGTCAGCTGGGTCAGAACCAATTCCAGAAACGACGGCCATGCTATGCGGACCACATCCCTATAGAGCATCCCGCTCGTAACGCCCTCCGGAATAGGCGCGCGCCTAAGCCTTTCCCCCTTTTCCGCAGAGAGGGCCCCTTCCCCTGCCGGCAGAGAATCCAGCGTGGTCCGCACGACCTTCACCCGCTTTTTCTCCGCCGTATGCACAGATCTTTCATCCACTGCTTTTCCTCCCCGTTCCATACATTCGCCTCTTCACTTTAAATATGTAATACAATAAATTAAAAACAGTATACCACCGATTTTCAAAAAGTGCAACTTTCATAAAATCTTCTGTATACAGAAAAAAAACCATATAAAGCGCTGTGCTATGCCGCCGTCTTGTCCTACATCTTTTGTTCCCCGGATGCTTCCCTCCTTCATCCATCGGCTTCTCTCCCACGCTATACAAAAAACGCGGACGGCTTTCCGCGGATTTCATTGGCGTGCGGCCTTTGGGAAGAACTCCCCGTTCCGGCGCGAACGCTTCACGGGAAAACCCGGAAACGCAGAAGGCGGCGGAACCTCCAGGCCCCGCCGC
>URRG01000069.1 GCA_900550095.1 uncultured Oscillospiraceae bacterium | reverse complement strand
TGGCGCGCACCTTGATCTTCCTCTGCACCGTCACAGCCTGAGAGCCGCCTCCCTCCGATGCGGCGCGCACTGCCCGGCGGCGCTCAAAGGCCGTTTCCGTGGCCTGCAGCACATCCTCGTAATAGTCGGACCGGCTCCCGAAAAAGAGGGCCAGGGCCGCCCCGGTGCAGATGAGGGTAAGCCCCGTATACACATAGGGCGCCATTGGTTCCCCGGCCATCCACCCAAAGACAGCCCCCTTGATCCAGCCGAAGATGGGAACTGCTTCTAATATGGGCGAGGATACCGCCGCCAGGATGGAGCCGCTCTTCCCGCCGCTGCCCAAAAAAGCCGAAAGAACGCTCAGCACGATCATGGACAATACCGTTCCCACTATAACTTTCACACCTTTTGTCCTTCCAGGGCGGCCGCTGCAGAAAGTGAAGGCGGCAAGGGCCAAAATCTGAAAAATCACCAGAGCTACGGCCAGGCCAACCAGCATGAGGAGAATCCCCTGCCAGGTGACGCCGAAGGCCTCCATGGCCATAACGCCGTAAAACAGAAGGAACAGCATGACCAGAAGGGAAGCCGCCGCCTGGCGCACGATTCCATAGGCCATGATGATTTTCGGGGATACGGGTGAACAAAACAGATGGTTCACATCTCCCATGCTGAAAAAGGTAGTTCCTTGCTTTATGCCCGAAAGAAGTGTGGGCAGCCCCAAGAGAAGAAGAACGCCCAGATATATGCCCTCCAGGATCCGAAAATCCTGCAGAGCAGGAGTCTGCTCCGGAAGCTCGGGCCCCATCAGGCTCTGCAGAAGGGAAAACAGCAGCAGGAGCACGATCACCACATACCCTGCCAGCCGGCCTGGATGCCTCAAAAGATCTAAAAAATTGTTTTTCAACTCTCTGCGGACGCGGAACAGTATCGCGTTCATTCCCCTTCCCCCTCTGTGATGGAAAAGAAAATATCCTCCAGATTCTCGCCCCGCGCCTGAAGGACGGCGCGCCGGCACTCCGCCGCGATTCTTCCATCCTTCATGATCAGGGCCTTGTCCCAGAGCTCCTCTACGCTGTCCAGCATATGGGTGCTCACCAGTACGGAGGCCCCCGCCTCCCTGTATTCCAGGAGCATGGACTTCAGCTCCTTGATGGCGTGGGGATCCAGCCCCACCAAAGGCTCGTCCAGAAGAATAACCTTTGGAGAAGGCAGCAAAGCACAGCAGATGCTCAGCTTCTGCTGCATGCCCTTGCTCAGCTCCTTCCCCAGCTTTTTAACCTTATCGCTCATTTCCATCCGTTCCAGCAATGTACCGGCAGCTGCCTGCCAATTTTCCACCTTATAGGCGCGTGCGATAAACTCCAGGTGTTCATACACCGTCAAAGCCTCATAAGGAGCCGGGAACTCCGGGATATACCCAAAGCACCGGCGGGCCTCCTTTGTTTTATTCCCATAGCCGCAGACGGCGACCTCCCCTTCAAAGCGCAAAAGGCCCGCAATGCATTTGATCGCGGTAGACTTCCCCGCGCCGTTAGGTCCCAGCATCACGGCGATCTCCCCCGGCTGCACCTGAAAATTCAGGTCGTCGTCCGCCAGGAGCTTCCCATACCGTTTCGTCAGATGTTCTACAGTCAGCATAGATTTCCTCTTTCCTCCGGCCCCCGCCGCCTCGTGCGCCCCGGCGGGAGAATATATCCTTTTTCCTTTTCTGTTTTTCTGCGCCGTTTCACATCCGGCCCCGCTTCTTCGGGCCCGGAGCCAAATCCCGGCGCGCCTTTTCCGCCCGCCGGTTTCTTCCCAGACAAAGGCCCCATGCGGCGCGTCAGGCAGTAAAACGGTGTTCAAAGGGGTTCCCCTTCTCTCCGCCCTGCGCCTATAGGCCTGTGCCCATACGCCTCTACATCTATACGTCTGTACGCATGTACGCTTATACGCCTATATGCCTATATGCTCATATCCTGATACGGCTGTGCGTTTTTGCGTCCGGGCGCTTACACGCTTCATACTACCATACTTCCGGCCCTTTTGTCACCCCATTCTTTAAAGACTCCTAATAGCCCCGTTCAAAATGCCCCGGCTTCCGCGCTCCCCCTGGGCGGGACCTCAGGTTTTCGGAATCTCCCGCAGCCTGCGTATGCGTATATATACCTGTCCATGAGACGCGCGCCGGGACGGCGGAAGAAACAGGCTCCGCAGAGCCTCATGACCGCACAAAAGCACGAACAAACTGCGCTCTTATTCAAGCCGGGAGCCGGGCCGTATAATGCCCGGGCAAAAAAACAGGGAACGGCTTAGAGCCGCTCCCTGCTTCCGGTCCCGATCCTATTCCATTCCGCCGGGCGGCCCCGGCCTGCGTCTGCCGCGAAGCCCGGCCTCTCCGGTCCTTTTATTTCTCCGCTTCCTCTGCACGGACGGCGGAAGCTGCGCCTTCTTTCCGCATTTCTTCCTGCGCGGGGATCGTCTCTTCTGCGGGAGCCCCCTGCGCAGGGCTGGCGGCTTCCTTTGCCAGCCTACGGCGGCGGGCCAGCCACAGGATCAGAATCCCTGCCGGGATCACCAGGAGGCTGATCCACTGGGATGTGGAAAGGCCCAGGAAAAATCCCCTGATCTCGTCATACCGGAAGCGCTCACAGATCAGGCGCACGATTCCGTAGCCGATCAGATAAACACCCACCGCGGGTATTCTGCGCGGCTTATGGAATATCCCCATCATGACGGCGAAAAGGATCAAATTCAGCCCCGCCTCCAGAAGCTGCACCGGGAAGAGATACACGTCGTGAGGCGCGGCGGGAGACGCTGAAAACAGCATCCCTACGGGCGGATCCCAGGGGATGCCGTAGCAGCAGCCGGCGCAGAAGCAGCCTATGCGGCCGATTCCGTGGATAAGGGGCACCACAGGGACAGCCGCCTGCAGAAAATTATAAAAGCTTAGCTTGTACATCCGGCAGTAGATATACGCCCCCAGAATACCGCCGAAGAGGCCTCCGTAAAACACAAAGCCTCCGCCAAGGAGAGAATACCAGCCTTCTACCGTTCCAAAGAGATAGGCTGCGTTTTCTATAATCCCCTGAATATCCGTTATCAAGTATAGGATTTTCCCCCCTACTACTACGCCAATCATTGCAAAAAGCATAGCGTAAAAACAGTCCTCACGAGGAAAATCATGCCGGGGAGATCGGTATACGGCTATCAGACAGCCTATGGCAAAGCCGATTCCTATGATGGGCCCATAAAGGGGCATGGGAAATCCAAAAATATATATGTATGGCAACATATGTACATGTGCATCCTTTCTGTTTTCCAGAAATGTTCATATATGTTCTACAAAAAAGCCAGGCAAACCGCTCTGTTTGCCTGGCTTTCCGCTACCATCCCATTCACTGCATGTCGGGTTATTCCCTTACAGCAGTTTTCTGTAAGCAATTCGGTATGCTGATCAGCTTAAAGCGTTTGCCCACTGGCCCAAAGAACTTACAGCGCTTCCGTATGCGCTCCAGGCAGAGCAATAGCAAACAAAGCATCCCAACCCAAAGATTGCACAGAGACACACGCCTATAATGGAAATGACAAGACCCGCTGTCGCCATAGTAG
This sequence comes from uncultured Oscillospiraceae bacterium, assembly GCA_900550095.1. Taxonomy (GTDB): domain Bacteria; phylum Bacillota; class Clostridia; order Oscillospirales; family Acutalibacteraceae; genus UMGS1264. The sequence goes on along the minus strand of URRG01000069.1, from coordinate 5,566 downwards.
AGGGCATTTCCTTCCGGGCCATAATAGAAAGAACCAAACCTACAATTCCAACTGCCAGGCCGATAATTCCTGCAATACCAGCCGTAAAGAGACCGATAAGCATAAGAACTAAGGACACTACGCCGCATACCAGGCCGCCGATTGCCTTGGGACTATACTGCTGCTGCATAAGTAACACCTCATTTAAGAATATGATAGTGGATAAAGTTTAACATATTATTCACAATCTGTCAACAAAACTGTAACGAATTTCCACCGTATCCCCGCCTCTGTCAAGTGAAATTTGTCGTCCAGGAAAGAAAGGCTTTCTTTTCTTCCTCACCTGGAGTATACTATACTAATATTCTATATCTTTAGAATGTATGCCTGCAGACCGGTTCCTGCGCGATTTTCCCTAAGCGTCCGTTTCCCTCCCCTCCGGTTTTCCCCGCGTCTCGCCCGAAGGCCGTCTCTGTAGCTGTCTGCATTTCCAAAGCCGGGGTTCCCTGCGGTCCTGCCGGAAGCTGACTTTACAGGCCTGTGCACGAAAGCAGCAGAAGACAGCAGAAAGCAGCAAAAGAAACTCCCCCTGTCGGAACCTTTCAAGAACATGTATGGGGGATCCGTTATGCTCCGGGGAAGATTTTTCGTTTTTATATTTTTATAGCAATTTATAGTGTTGCTATACTGCGGCATATTTTAGAATATGGATACTGAATTATACGATATGAAGGAAGGTAGTTGTATGATTTGCAAAAACTGCGGAAGAGAAATACCGGATACTTCTAAATTCTGCTTTGGATGCGGCGCGGTGATAAACGCCGCGGCCCAGCCGGAAGCTCCCGAAACGCCCGCCGGATTCTCCGGCAGCTATGCGGAGCCGCAGCCGCCTCATGTTCCGCCTGCGGAAAATTCCGTCCAGTACGCGCCTCCGGCGGGAGCGCAGGACCATCCCGCCCAGCAGGAGCAGGCCCCCGCGTACTATGCGCAGCCCGCTCACGCCCAGCCGCCGTATTACGCACAGCCCGGCGGCAATGCACCCGCAGGCGGCGCGGAACCCGGTTCCGGCAGCCCGCAGGCAGGATACCCGCAAAACGCGGCGTATAACGGGGATACGGTGCATTTGAGCTATGAAGACGCCTCCAGCGGCAGCGCATCCAACGCGGCGGGCTCCTTTGAGCAAAATCCCGCCTCCTCTCCGGTCCAGAGCGCTCAGGCTTCTCAGGCTTTTCAGGTCCCTCAGGCGGCTCAGCCGCTCCAGCCGGGAGCCTATACCTATTACGCGCAGCCGTCTCCGGCGGGAACCGCTGTAAAAAAATCGAAAAAGGGCCTCATCATCGGCCTTTCCGTGGGAGGCGGCGTGCTCCTGATCCTCATCGTGGTGCTGATCCTGGTCTTTTCCGGCGTATTTAAGGGAAGCGGGAACATTCCCTCTCTTGTATACGACGAGAACACCATAACCTACGGGATGCCCTATGAGGATGTAGAAGATATGGTTTCCGACATCTATCTCTATGACGAGGACACCACTCTCGCCTTCTCTGAGGAAATGGGAAATACCACCCTCCTTGTGCGGGATGAGGAAACTGTAGTCGGCTGGTATATCCAGGACCGGGGGACCGAGCTTTCCAGCGGACTGAAGGTGGGAGACCGCTTTTCCAAAATGGAAGAGCTCTATCCCGACGCCGAGTATACCGGCTCCGGTTCCTTTGACCCGGACAGCGACTATGCCGGGGAATTCATCGTGTATTACGACCCGTCCGGCAATATCTGCACGGAAGACCAATATGAGGACTATGTGGATGATGCCGACGGCGATGAAGAGCTGGCCGCTCTGCGGATCATGGTGATCGCTATCGAAAACGGGAGGGTGCTGGATATCATTTTATCCGACGAGCTCATGTACTCCTATATGGAGTAACTTTTCTTCGCCGCCCCGCACCCGCCTGTACCGGCGCCGGTGGATATCCGCGCAGCTCGGCAGCTCGGCAGCAGGCAGCGGCGGCTCCATGACGCGCAGTGTACAGCAGACTATGAACTGCCTCCCATATCCGGGCTGATCCTTTGTTTCCGTACTGCCGCCATAGCTCACGGCTCGCAGCAAGCGGCTCCTGTTGTTTTAAGCAGGGGCCGCTTTTTCACTTTTCTTTTGATTTTTTATAGTGTATACTTATGGAAATTAGAGAATTCTCAAATGTAAACCTGCAATTCGGAAATACAATCACGAAAGAGGGCATGCATATGTTCTGTATCAAATGCGGCAGGCCTCTGCCGGATGACGCCCGCTTCTGCGGCGCCTGCGGGACCCCTGCCGAAAGAGTCTTGCCGCCCGCCCCCAACGGAAGCGCCCAAGAATTTCCTTCTCTGCAGTCTCCGCAGCCTCCGCAGCCTCTGCAGCCCGCACAGGCTGTAAAGGCTTCCCAGAGCATACCCGCTGAACAGACTCCTCATGCGGCACAGGCGGCACAAGCATCCCCGGCGCAGGCTTCCGGCAAAGAAGCGCCGCCTGCATACGCGCCGCCGGAACAATATCCCCCCTCCTTCCTTCCCGCCGGGGGAACGCCCGGAGCATATGGAGCGCAGGGAACACAGGGAACACAAGAAGCATACGGCCCGCAGATACCGCCGTCCGGCCCTAGGAAACCGAAAAAGGGCCTTGTCGCCGGGCTCTGCGTAGGGGGCGCCCTCCTGCTTATAGCAGCTGCCGCTGTCGTTCTTTTTGCCACAGGCGCATTTGGAGGCGGCAAGGAGGATGAGAAATCCGAAAATCCCGGAGCCATGGAAGATTCCAGCAGCATCGGAAGCGGCGGACCCGGCGCGGACACAAGCCCCGGCAGAGAAAACGCCCCGGGTTCCGCCGGTACGAAAGCTCCCCCTCTGCCCGTTCTTGAGCTGGACGACGGAACCGAAATCTTCTATGGAATGGAAAAAAGCGTTTTGGAAGAAAAACAGCCTGATTTAGAAAACACCTTCGGCCCTGTATATAAGCTGGAGAGCGGCTCTCTGGTCGGCGTATACATCCGTGAGGATGAGGAAACCGGTTCGGAAACCGTGGCGGGCTGGAATACGGCCAGTTCTGGGACCGGCCCGGCAGGCGGACTACAGGTGGGAGATTCATATGAAAAAATACTGGAAGCTTACCCGGGCATATTATCCTCTCAAGAAAAAGACGCGGAAGCTACCGGCCGGGAAGCGGATCCATATGATCCGGAGACGGACGAAAGCACCTACTATACCGTTTATATGGACGAAACCGGAAAAATTTACACCTATTCGGAGTATAACAAACAGGTTCAGGAAAGACTGCTCAACGGGACGCTGGACCGTACTCAGTGGTTTATGCTGGATTTCCGGGTGGAAGGCAGCCGCATAGCGGGAATCTCCTTTGGGGATACGCAGATGCTTATCATGATGCAATAAACCGCGTCAAACCCGGAGAACCCGGCTCTGCCTTTCTTTTTCTTCCATAACGTTTTACAGGCGGATGGGGCAGACTGCGCCTTTGCCTGCCCTCCCTTCTTTCGCGTTTCCCCGTTTGTGCTCTTCTGCGTTGTTTCATTTTAAGCGCTCCCGCGCCAAATCACCGCGCAGCCTCCCCTTTCTTCTCCTTTAAACGGAGCTCTGCGTTATACTTGGCATCTGAATCTCCCTATTGCCCGTTCAGCGGCACAGATCCGCTCACAGGAAAGGAGGCGTTAGCCGTGCGCAGGCGTATGGGTATACATATACATAAGACTGCGGAAAACCATTGGAAGAACCGGAACCGAAACACTCTTCAAAATGGGAGTGGACGAAAATACGCCCGAAAGATATATATTGCCGTTTCATGCACAGCGCTCCTCGTCTGCGCGGCGGCAGCCGTTTTCTCATCCCTGCTTTCAGAGGGAAAACGCATGCTGGATACTTACGGAGAACCATGGTTCCCGTCTCTTTCCTGCGGAGAGACCCGCATAGGCTACAACATGCGGCTGCAGTCTCAAAGCCTGCAGGAAAACCTGCAGATGCCTGCAGAGGATCACGGCTGTTATATATCCTTCAGAGATGGCCCCGAACAAAAGGAGCTGCGCGTCTACAAGGGCATAGGCTCCCGCTATGCGCCTGTGGTAAAGGGATGGTGCACCGAGCTGGAAGGCAGCCGGGCGGCGGGTCTACAGGTTGGCGGCCCGGCGGACAGTATCTATGAGCTCTACCCCTGTGCGTATCTGATCAATATCCCCCAAAAAGGAGGTCCGGCCTATCCGCCGGAAACCGTCTCTCCGGAAAAGGCTCCTTCGTTTTCGTATACCCTGGCCGTCTCCTTCCCCTATGCCATGGAACCGGTATCCCTTCAGGCCGCCACCAACATGCTCACACACGGCTTCCCTAGGGAGTACATGTACTACCTTTGCTTCGACGTAAATATCCAAGGGCGTATAGAGCGTATATATATGGGAGACAGCCTTCTGATTTTCGGCTGACGCTGGCCGATGTGAAAACAAGCCAAAAAAATCGAAGCACAAAAATGTAAAGGCATAAAGAAACAAAAAAAGAGACGAAAAGGCCCCAAAGAGAGAAATCAGCCTGCCCCTTTATGTTTGAATGTAAAAGGGCAGGCTGATTTTTCGCACTCATAAGCAGCTTAAACAGCTAAAAACAGAATACAAGGCGTTGCCTGCCGGGTTTTCATCCCTGATCAGCTTACTCTATCCTGAACACAGAAGGCAAACTGTAAACGCAAAGGAAGCGGCGCCTTGGTGACGGCGCCCAGGGGGACGCGCTGCTCACAAAGCTCTCCGCCGCCAGGCAGACCGGCCTGCAGAGACGCCCATACGCACAATAAACATAGAACATGAAATTCGTAAACACTCGAAACCCAGGTATAGAACGTATCGCGAGGCACTTGAGCACGTGGACACGTGAGCGCGTGGACGTATTGGGCTTTGAAACTCTCTGTTCCGAGCCCCCTATAGGCAGAAAATCGGAACATCCTGCATCTTGATATCAAGATGCAGGATGTTCCGCACATAAGATTAGCATTTGAAAAAGGCTCCAGCGGTTCCGGCCTTGTCCGCTTAATGGGGTGAACGCATGACTTCTTTGCCCACAAAAAAGCTACAAAATATACAGCGCATACGGCGGACAGAACGGCACAGCGGAAAACAAGGGATCCGCGCCGCCCAAAAATTTCGCAGCATAAAAAATAGACTTCCTTATTTCTAAGGAAGTCTATGTAAAGGGTATCAATACCCTGAAAACTGAATAAAGAGAAGCAGAAGAAAAACTCATGAAGTACTTGGTCAAGCCCTCGGCCTATTAGTACTGCCAAGCTGAACATGTTGCCATGCTTACACACGCAGCCTATCAACCTTGTAGTCTTCAAGGGGCCTTACTAGCTTACGCTATGGGATATCTTATCTTGGAGCCGGCTTCACGCTTAGATGCTTTCAGCGTTTATCCGTTCCGCACATAGTTGCCCAGCTGTGCCACTGGCGTGACAACTGGTGCGCCAGAGGTGCGTCCATCCCGGTCCTCTCGTACTAAGGACAGCTCTCCTCAAATATCCTGCGCCCACGACAGATAGGGACCGAACTGTCTCACGACGTTCTGA
>URRG01000068.1 GCA_900550095.1 uncultured Oscillospiraceae bacterium | reverse complement strand
AACACATGGTGCTCAAATACCCAGACCTGGAGCGTGGTGAAAGCGCCAGCCAGACCGGACGTGACCACATCCCGCCCAGAGTGTTCAAGGAGATGACCCGCCTGACCAAGCAAAAAGCCAAGCTGGAGGAACTGCTGACCGGCATTGGAGCCTTTAACGCAAAAAGCAGAGCTGCCGAGATTGCAGCTCTACTGGATAAGTATATCCCAGCGGTGGAACAGATGCACAGCACCATGAAAAAGTATCAGGTGGCATTTACGGAAACCACCGTGGAGAACAAAAAGCTGAAACAAGAGAACGCTCAGCTGGAGCAGTCTCTGGAAAAAGCGACCCAGGAAAGCACTTTAAAGCAGCTGGCCGATGCCAAGCTGCGGCGGGACTATGCTGACGCTGTTGCTGTACTGGATCGCCTTCCAAAAGAAGTGCTGGCGGAGTACATGCACAAACCGGACAGACGGAGGATAAATGCCTATGATAGATGAGTGGAACGGCCTTGCCGTTTTGCTGGCAGATATGATTGAAAAATATGCTGGGGAGCTGGACTTGGATGCTTTTCCTGATCCGGTGTTCCCCGAGGATAAAATCACAAACCACGACACAAATAAAAATGTTTACAAAGAAAATATTGAAACGCCAAAAGCAGCATGATACAATAATCGTGAGAAATATGTCCAAACTAATTTTCCAAGGGAAAAATGCTTCCCTTGGAAAATACATAAGAAATTGTTGAGCAGTATAAGCGAGGAAGAGCCATGGCAAAAGAAAAGATAAAAGTTTATACATATACGAGAGTGTCCACCGCCATGCAGATTGACGGTTACTCGCTGGATGCCCAGAAATCCCGCATGAAAGCCTTTGCAGAATTCAATGATTATGAGATTGCTCACGAATATGAGGATGCGGGAAAATCCGGTAAATCGATTGAAAGCCGTACGCAATTTAACCAAATGATGGAGGACATCAAAACCGGCAAGGACGGCGTTTCCTTTGTCTTGGTATTCAAGCTGTCCCGTTTTGGCAGAAATGCGGCGGATGTCCTTTCCACCTTGCAGGTCATGCAGGATTTCGGCGTCAACTTGATCTGTGTGGAGGATGGTATTGATTCCTCCAAAGATGCGGGAAAGCTGATGATTTCCGTCCTATCGGCAGTGGCGGAAATTGAGCGTGAAAACATCCGTGTCCAAACCATGGAGGGCCGCATCCAAAAGGCAAGAGAGGGCCGCTGGAATGGCGGCTTTGCCCCCTATGGGTATCAGCTGGTCGATGGGAAACTGATTATCAACGAGGAAGAAGCGGAGGCGATCCGCGTCATTTATGACCAATATGCGCATACGGATATTGGCGCAAACGGCATCGCAAAGTATCTGAAAAACCACGGTATCCGCAAGATTCCCCGGCAGAATGGGAAGAATCCCCTGTTTGATGCACACCTGATCCGGCTGATTCTGAAAAATCCTGTGTACTGCGGAAAAATTGCCTATGGCCGTCGCAAGATGGAAAAAGTGCGCGGCACAAGAAACGAGTATAAGCTAGTGGAACAGGACAATTACCTGTTGGCAGAAGGATTGCATGAGCCCATTGTTTCGGAAGAAGTCTGGCAGGCGGCGCAGGTGAAGCTGCTGGCACAGGCCAAGAAATACGAACACGTCAACCGCGGGAAAGATGAACACATACATCTGCTCTCCGGCATTGTAAAGTGTCCTGTCTGCGGAGCCGGAATGTATGGGAATAAAAGCATCAAGCACAAAGCGGACGGCGCCAAGTACAAGGACTTTTATTATTACGGCTGTAAGCATCGCTCTATGATTCGTGGGCATAAGTGCGATTACAAAAAGCAGATCCGGGAAGAACTGCTGGACGATGCCGTGGCAGAAGTCATTGTAAAGCTGGTGAGCAATCCAAAGTTTGCGGCTATGATGCAGGAAAAGATCAACATGAAAGTCGATACCACGGCGATTGAGCAGGAAATCAGCAACTATGAAAAGCAGCTTCGCCAGGCTTATTCCACCAAATCCAAGCTAATTGAAGAAATCGACTCTCTCGACCCAGACGACCGGCATTACAGCAGGCGGAAATCAGACCTTGATGATCGGCTCTATGGGATGTATGATAAGATTGAAGAATTGGAATCTCTGCTGATTGCCGCCAGAGCAAAGAAAATATCGATTGAAGCAGAGAAGCTGACGGGAGACAATATCTACAAGGTCTTAATTTACTTTGATAAGTTGTATGCGGTGATGAATGAACAGGAAAAGCGACAGGTCATGGAATCGCTGATCTCTGAGATTCAGATTTACCCGGAGCGCCAGCCCAATGGTCAGTGGCTCAAATCCATCAAATTTAAGCTGCCGATCATTGAGGAGGATATGAGCATCAGTTTGGACAATGAACAGCAAGTTGAGACGGTTGTCTTGCTTTCCAAAGGCAAATGAGGATTTTTCGCAGGCGTTCCGAGCTCTTCGGACGCCTTCTATAAGGTCGGGGCTTCCGGTCAGCATCCGGCTGAGCCGGATGCCGCCAATAAAAAAAGCAGTATGGGAAAACGGGGACGGAGAAAGTATGCGGATACTGTCTAAAATGAAAAGGCTGAGGGAGCATCCACTTCTGGAGGTGTTGTCCCGCAATAAGGGAAATCCGGGGATTCTGGTGCCCATAGAGCCTCTGTGGGGGATTCCCTATAATTTGATCGCTCCCTTCGCTACGCTGTATATGTATACCCAAGGGATCACAGATGTTCAGATCGGGCTGATCCTATCCATCGCCATGGTCGTTCAGGTGGCTTTTTCCTTCTTTGGCGGTATACTGACCGATAAGATGGGGCGAAAATTCACCACTATGATGGGCGATTTTTTCGGGTGGGCGATAGCCTGCCTGATATGGTGCATTTCCAATAATTTCTGGTTGTTTCTGGCGGCGGCGGTGCTGAACAGTTTCGAACAGATCAATCAGACCGCGTGGTTTTGCCTGCTGATCGAGGATGCGGAGCCGAAGGATCTGGTGGGGTTATGCACCTGGGTGAATATCGGCGGCCTGGTTGCGGTGTTTTTTGCCCCTTTGTCGGGCCTGTTCATCAATTCGTATTCCGTTGTGCCGGTTCTTCGGATTTTATATCTGGTTTTTTCTGTGACTATGATACTGAAGACGCTGATAACGTTTCGGTTCTGCCGGGAAACCAGGCAGGGAAAAATCCGCAGGGCCGAAACGAAGAAAGTTTCTGTATTACATATGCTGGGGGAATACCGGCAGCTGATCCCCAGGGTGCTGAAAAGCAAAGGAACGCTGAAAGCGGTTGCCGTGTCGGTGATACTGTATATCACCAATCTGGTCAGCGTAAATTTTTTCAGCTTGTATGTGACCCAGTGGCTGGGGATTTCCGATGAATATTTGGCGCTGTTCCCCATTTTGAATGCGGCCGTTATGCTGATTTTCATGGTGGGCATACGGCATAAGCTGGACAGCGTAAAGTTCAGGATCCCCATGTGGGCCGGTCTGGCGCTCTACGCCGGCGCCGTTCTGCTGCTGGTGATGAGCCCGGAGGGGAACCTGCCCTGTGTGGTGGTCTATGTCTTCATGGGAGCCGTAGCCGCCGCGCTGATCAACCCCCGGAAGGATGCGCTTCTTCAGCTGAATATCAATCCCCAGGAAAGGGCCCGGATCAACGCCCTGATCATGGCTTCCACCATTGCCTTTGCGTCTCCCTTCGGGTATTTTTCAGGGTGGCTTTCCAGCCTGGACCGCCGCCTTCCCTTTATCTTTATGTTTCTCCTGTTTGTAGCGGCCATGGTGATCATCGGGCGTATCCAGGAGCCTGAATTCAACGAGGCAGACGATATAGATGAACCAGAGCCTGGGGCTTGATCCGCATGGGACTTTGGCCTGTTCGGGAAAGGAACTTTTCTGGAAATATGCGGCTGTGTGTTTTGCGTTCTGCAGCCGTTTTTCGGGAACGGCAGGCTGCAGATTATAAAGATTTTAGTTCTGGGACGGTCTCCGTCCGCCTGTGCGTCTATCAGCCGTGCAGATATTCGCCTGAGGCGGGCCCAGAGGGCGATTCCTCCGCCGGTGAATGAAATGAAAAGGTGGTTTAATACTAGTATGGGGAAAATGGAAGCGATAGCTCCTTTGTTTGCGGGATGGGAAGAGACCATGATATGGTCCTGCCTGCAGGGACATATGGGCGAGGCGTTGGCGGACGATTGGGAAGTTCCGTCCTCCGCATGTATAACGGTGGGGGATTTCAGCTTTTTCGCGGGAAGGCCCTATGAAGGGCTGGTGAAGGAAGCCGGGGGAGAGATCCTTGTTCCCCGGGATGAGGAATGGGCTTCCTGCCTGGAAGAGACGCTGAAAGGCCGGGTTGTACGATCCTGCCGGTATGCCGTCAAAAAGGAGCCGGGCGTTTTTTCGAAGGAAGTGCTGAAAAGCTGTCTGGACGGCATGGCCCCGGGCTTTTCGGTGGTTCCTATCGGGCGGGAGCTCTATGCTCCGCTGATGAAGGAGGACTGGTCGAGGGATTTTTGCTCACAGTTTGCGGATTATGAGGATTTTGCCGCCCGGGGGCTGGGCTTTGCGGCGGTGTATGAAGGGAGGCCCGTCGCGGGCGCTTCTTCCTATACGGTATACAGCGGCGGCATCGAAATCGAGATCGACACAAGGAAGGATTTCCGCAGGATGGGACTGGGAAAGGCCTGCGCCGCCCGGCTGATCCTGGAATGCCTCGAAAGAGGGCTGTATCCCAGCTGGGACGCTATCGATCTCCGTTCTGTCCGGCTGGCGGAACGGCTTGGGTATCATGCGGACCGGCCCTATACGGTGTATCTGAGGGGCTCCGCGCTGGAAGAACGCTAAGGCGGCCTGCCCCGGTGCCGGCAGAAACGGCTTTTGCCTCTTTCCGGACGTACCGTGCCGGCTGTTCGCCTTTTGGGAAAACGCCGGTTTTTCCTGCAGGGGGCTTGCAATACAGCCCGTTTGTGGCTAAAATAGGTATCGGCAAGAAAACGTATGCCGGCTGCTCAAAGGCCGGCGGAACAGAAAGCTGCAGGAGGTATCATATATGAGCATTCGAGTGGGAATAGCAGGATACGGCAATCTGGGCCGGGGCGTGGAGTGCGCTCTTCGCCAGACGCCGGACATGGAGCTCGCCGCCGTCTTTACGCGCCGCGCCCCTGATACGGTTAAGATTCTTACGGAGGGGGTCCCCGTGCTTTCGATGGAACAGGCTTCCTCTATGGCAGACTCCATCGATGTTATGATCCTCTGCGGCGGAAGCGCCACGGATCTGCCGAAACAGACTCCGCAGTTGGCTCAGCAGTTCAATGTGGTAGACAGCTTTGACACACACGCCCGTATTCCGGAGCATTTCAGCGATGTGGATGCATCGGCCAGAAGGAACGGGAAGGTGGCCGTAATCTCCGCCGGATGGGATCCGGGGATGTTTTCGCTCAACCGTCTGTACGGCTCGGCGATCCTGCCTGAGGGCGCCAGCTACACCTTCTGGGGAAAAGGCGTCAGCCAGGGGCATTCCGACGCGATCCGCCGTGTGGAAGGCGTGAAGGATGCAAGACAGTATACCATCCCCGTGGAGGCGGCCCTGGAAGCTGTGCGCAGCGGGAAGAACCCGGAGCTCACCACCCGGCAGAAGCACACCCGCGAGTGTTTTGTCGTGGCGGAGGAGGGGGCCGACCTGGAGCGCATCGAGCGCGAGATCAAGTCGATGCCCAACTATTTTGACGAGTATGACACTACAGTGCATTTTATCAGTGAAGAGGAATTGAAGCGCGACCACAGCGGCATTCCTCACGGGGGTTTTGTCTTTCGCAGCGGGAAGACCGGCTGGAACAGGGAAAACAGCCATATTGTGGAATATTCCCTGAAGTTAGATTCCAACCCGGAATTCACATCCTCCATTCTGGTAGCCTGCGCCAGAGCCGTTTACCGCCTTTCTCTGGAAGGGCAGACGGGCTGCAAGACGCTCTTTGATATCCCTCCCGCATATCTCAGCCCTAAAAGCGGTGAAGAGCTCCGCAGGGAAATGCTCTGACGGTCTGAGTTTGCCGTACGCAGCCTTTGGAGAAACGAAAAGCACTTTATGCCGGTTTCAGCCTTTAGCCTTTGGCCGGTATAGGGCAGAAATATTGAGATGAGGCGAGAACGTCCCTCTTCCCGGATGCGTTTCCGGGAAGAGGGACGTTTTGCTTGTATCCTTTGTGTTGTGTATGCCGGCTTCATTCATTTGGCCGCTCGTATTCCTTCAGCTTTTGCGGAAATTTCTGGGGGTCGTATTCGTTACGGACTGAAACGCCCGGTTGAAGGTACGCGGATTGTCAAAACCGCTTTCTAAAGCGATTTCCGTTATAGACAGATTCGTCCGCTTCAGAAGATTTTTAGCGTAGTCTACCCGAAGGCAGTTGATATATTCCCGAAATCCCATTTTCAGGAACGAATTCAGTTCCCGTGACAGATAGCATTTGCTGACGCCCAGCTTCCGGGCCAGCCACTGCAGGGTAATAGGCTTCCGGTAGGATTCGGCGATCCATTCCATGGCTTGGCCGATAAAGGCCGGCTGGCTGCTTTGGGCTTCGGTCAGCCCAAGCCTGGCGATAACGCCTGCGAAGGCGGCGTGAGCAAGGGCTTCCTGTTCTTCGGGCCCGGCTGTGCGGCGAAGCGTATAGAGCGCTTCCAGAACGGCAGAAACGTAAGGAGGAACTTCGGAAGCGCGCAGGTAATAGCGCAGGGGGCGCTTCCCCTGAATGGCTCCCGCCAGAGAACCCAAGGCGGCCGTGGGGAGAAGGAGCATGAGATTTTCGCAGTTCGTGCTTTCATAGCTGTGTGCCTGGTTGGGAAAAACCAGAAAAATATCTCCTTTTTCGAGAGAAAACGTTTCGTCTTCGACGGTGACGGATACCTTTCCGGAAAGAAGGTACATCATTTCGATGACGATATGCATATGGGGCGGGAACGTAATGTTGGGAAACAAAAACGCATAGACAGAATCCGGTTTATTTTCATAAAAGGGAATCATACAGGCGTTCACCTCCGTTGCGCGGGTTTCAGTCGGCGAAAATTCACTTTACGATAATTTTATAAAAAAACAGATCTCCTTTCAACTGGCACATTACTCAAAATTTTCTGCAAATATTGTCTGAAATGATATACATAGTTTCTGGTATTTATATAGTATAAATGGTATATTTTGGATGAAATAGATTCTCTTTTATGAGAAAATCAGTAATAATTGTACTTTATCGTTCTGCAGCTGTAACGAATGGATCATACGGAGAGTGTCTTATTGGATACAAAAATGAGACTAAAGTTTAACATAGCAAACCAACTAAACATTGAATGATAAAGTACGAAATATCGTTCGCATCTGACAACTAATCGAATGAGAAAGGAAGAGAGCAATGAGAAAAATGAGACGCCGCCGCATATTTGCCGGCCTTTTGGCCTGCATTATGCTGACGGCAGCGGCCGGTTGTTCGGGCAATGGAGCTTCTTCCGGTTCTTCCGGCACGGGAAGCACTGGGAGCAGCAAAAACGAAGATCCAAACTTCAATGAAAGCGGCTGGCCCGTTGTAAATGAGAGCGTGACCCTGAAAGTATACGGTTCCAGAAATTCCGAAAGCCCTGAAGACTGGAACGACTATATCCTTGTGCAGGAAATGGAGGATGTGACAAACGTCCATTTTGAGTTTGAGCTGGTGGAAAGCTCTTCATATGCGGAGAAGAAAACCATAAAAATGGGGTCGGGGGATTATCCGGACATTATCAAGGACGGATTGACAGCCACAGAGATCATCCGGTATGCAAACGACGGCGTTCTGATCCCTCTGGAGGAGATGCAGGAAAAATACTGCCCCAATTTGATGGAAAAAATGGAAAGCGACTACGGAAAGCTGGTGGCGGTGAAAGCCAGCACCACCCTTCCGGACGGCCACCGTTATACAATGCCCACCTCCGGCATAGCGCCCTGGATCGGCCTGAACCGTATCGGCGCTATCAATACCGATTGGCTAGAAGCGGTGGGGATGGAAATGCCCACTACGCTGGATGAATTCACGGAAGTTCTGAGAGCGTTCAAGACGAAGGATCCCAACGGCAATGGCCAGGCGGATGAGATCCCGCTGAGTTGGCAGGGCGCTGTTATGGGCACAAACGGGGCTTGGGACTTTGGCCTGGACTGGCTGGCGAACTCCTTCCAGTGTCCTTCTCCCAACAGTCTGATGAACGTAAAGGATGGCAAGGTTTATTTTGTCGCGGCCACAGAAGAATACAGGAATTTTATCAAGTGGCTGCATCAGCTTCACAGCGAAGGGCTCTTGGATGAAACAGGCTTCAGTCAGACGGCGGATCAATATTCTGCAAAGCTGACCTCCGAGACGCCTGTTGTGGGCGTGGCCTCCGTCTGGGAGATAGGCGACAATTTCGCTACCTATGACGCATATGACCATTACGAGTATCTGGATCCCATGACGGGCCTCAATGGACTTGAGCCTACTCCATACTGCTCTCCTTACGACACGGACGCAGGACGGTGGGCCGTTACAAAAACGTGCCCTTATCCGGAAGTCGCCGTGCGTGTGGCCGATTATTTCTATGAGGATGACATACGCGCCTTTGCATGGATGGAAGGGCGCTACGGCGACAAGGTGGATGCCGAGCAGCAGATCCGCCTGGTTCCCTGCACAGAGTGCAACAACGGGGAAGCCTATATGGTGGCCGATCCGCCGGAAGGCGTCAACACCCAGACCTTCCGCAACAAGTGCTGCCCTGCCAGTTCCTTCCCCTATATCATGCCTACAGAGGCCTATGAGAAGTACCACCATCTCCATTACACCGATGCAAAATCGCAGAAGATCCGTGAAATCAGAGCCTCTGACAATGTGGATCAGGAAGTCCTGCCTCCACTGCTCTACACAACGGAGGAATCGGATATTGTCAATCAGGTACAGTCGGATCTTATCACCAATGCCAACCGTATCACCGCTGAATGGGTCGTGAACGGAAAAATCGACGAGGAGTGGGATTCTTATTTGGAGACCCTGAACGGGATCGGGCTGCAGGAGATGCTGCAGGCCATGCAGACGGCTTATGACCGCTTCTTGGATGAAATGTAATTTACGCTTGTCTTTCTTGTCTTTCATCTCTTTATAATAGGGAGCCCCCGGAGAGATATCTCTCCGGGGGCT
>URRG01000067.1 GCA_900550095.1 uncultured Oscillospiraceae bacterium | reverse complement strand
GTTCCTCCTCGAAACTCCGGTTTCTTTCAACACCCTCATCATAGCAGCTATTCTGTGAGAGGGGTGTGAGGATACCCGTTCCGGTGTGAGAACCCTGTGAGAAAACAAGCCCGCCTAATAAAAAAGCGCCCCGCAGCCGCTCCGGATACTTTTCCGGAAGCCGCTGTGTCATCCGGCGGGGGCCGTCGGGCCGCAGAGCACGGATCGCATCCAGGGAATCCGGTTCTTCCGGGTCTTCGCAGCAGAGAAGAAGTTTCTGAAAGCGCAGCTTTACAGAGGAAAGGGTTCGCTCAAATTCTTCATAGAGCTTTTCGCCTTCCTCCGGGCAGCCGAATTCGGCAGAAAGACGCAGATAGCGGGTGAGGTCGTCGATTTTTTCCTCCATCTCAAGGGAAATTCCGGGGGAATTTTTACTTAGGTATTTGGAATAGCGGATGTCTTCGATCTTCATATACATTCTCCTTATGTCCCATATTTCAGGAGAAGAACCTTTTTTCTCCTCCCTTTCTTTCATTCTACAGAATGAGATCTAAAGAATCAACAGAGAAGTGAAAATCTTGTGTTGTCTTTTCCAGCCGTTCTGTGGTATTCTAAAAAACAAAAGGCAAATGGAGGAAAATGCGGTGGATATGCGGCTCATGGAACGTCTTCGGCGAATAACGGAGGAAGAGCGGAATATTCTGGCAGGGAGCCGTCAGGTGCAGAAGAATCTCTATACGGCCGCGTCGGATTTTACGGTGGACTGCGAAAAGATGATGAGCCGGGGAACGCTTTTTGACATCCGCACACATACCCGCTTTATCCATTTCCCCAAGCACCGGCACAATTATATTGAGATCATGTATATGTGTGAGGGCTCTACGACCCATATCATAAACGATACGGAAAAGGTGATCCTGAAAAAGGGAGATCTGCTTTTTCTGCACCAGACCTGTTTTCATGAGATTGAGGCAGCAGGTGAGAACGATATAGGGATCAATTTTATCGTGCTGCCGGAGTTTTTTCACACGGCCTTCGATATGATGGAAGAAGAAAACGTCCTGAGCGATTTTATCATCAGCAGCCTTACAGGAGATGGACGCCAGTGCCAGTATCTCCATTTTCAGGTGGCAGAGGTGCTTCCGATCCAGAATCTGATTGAAAATATGGTTTGGTCCATCGAAAGCCAGCACAGGAATGAGACCCGGATCAATCGGGTCACAATGGGGCTTTTATTTCTGCAGCTTCTGGAACATACGGACCGCATAGCTTCCGGAAGCTCTTTGGCTCAGCTTTCCCAGGCGATGGCGGTAAGGGCCCTTCGCTATGTGGAAGAGCATTATACAGACGGCACTTTGACAGAACTTGCAGAAAGGGAGCATCAGTCCCTTTACCAGATGAGCCGCTGTATAAAGGCGGAAACAGGACATACCTTCAAAGAGCTCCTGCAGATGAAGCGCTTCCAGGTGGCCTGTTCTCTTCTGAGGACCTCAAGGCTGTCTGTTTCCGACATCATATCCATGGTGGGCTATGACAATACCAGCTATTTTTACAGGCGCTTTCAGGAAAGATACCGCATGAGCCCCCGGGAATACCGGATGCAGGAAAAGCTGTAGCATCTGCAAATAAGGACGTAGTTTTTTTCAAACTACGTCCTGTTTTTTTGGGAACGAATCTTCTATAATCAAAAGCAGGAGAGGGGGTCCTTTGATGAAGAATACAGCGAATATCTATTTGGCTGTGGATATCGGCGCTTCCAGCGGCCGGCATATTCTGGGTTATCTGGAAAATGGGACGATCAAAACAGAAGAGATCTACCGTTTTTCGAACCAGGGAGTACAGAAAAACGGGCATCTTTGCTGGGACACGGAATACCTTTTTGGGGAGATATTGAACGGCCTTAAGGAATGCAGGCGGTTGGGGAAAATTCCAGTCGCTATGGGCATCGATACCTGGGCTATCGATTTTGTTCTGATCGATAAGAAGGGAAAATGCCTTACGGACTGCGTCTGCTACCGGGATAAGCGGACAGAGGGTATGGATACAGCGGTTTCCGCCCTGATTTCAGACGAGGAGCTTTACAGGCGGACTGGGATCCAAAAACAGCCCTTCAATACCGTCTATCAGCTGATGGCTTTGAAGAAGGAGACCCCGGAAGTCTTCCAAAGGGCGGACTGCTTCCTGATGGTCCCCGATTATTTCCATTTTCTTCTCACAGGAAAGCGTTCCAATGAATACACCAACGCCAGCACCACGGAGCTTTTGAATGTGGAGAGCGGCTTATGGGACAAAGAATTGCTGCAGAAGCTGGAAATTCCCGCCGGGCTGTTTTTGGAGCCTTCCATGCCTGGGACAGAGCTGGGCGTTTTTACGGCGGAAGTAGAAAGGGAAGTGGGCTTTTCCTGCCGGGTTGTTCTGCCTGCTACTCATGATACAGGTTCTGCCGTTTTGGCGGCGCCTTCAGAGGATGGGGATTTTCTGTTCCTCAGTTCCGGCACATGGTCCCTTCTGGGGGCGGAGCGGCGGCAGCCGGAGTGTTCTGAAGCGAGCCGGAAGGCGAATTTCACCAACGAGGGCGGCTATGAGAAGCGGTACCGCTATCTGAAAAACATCATGGGGCTTTGGATGGTGCAGTCTGTCCGCAGGGAGCTGAAGGAGGCGTTTAGTTTCGGGGAGCTTTCCCGGATGGCGGAGGAGGCTTCGTCTTTTCCCAGCCGGGTGGATGTAAACGACAATATGTTTCTGGCCCCTGATAGCATGACGAAGGCTGTGCAGGAGTACTGCCGCAAAACGGGCCAGCGGATCCCTGAGACGGCGGGGGAGCTTGTAAGCTGCATCGACCAGAGCCTTGCGGAAAGCTATAGGGAATCCGTCCGGGAAATAGAGCGGATCACAGGCAGAAACTATTCCCGCCTGCATATCGTGGGCGGAGGGAGCCAGGACAGGTTCCTGAACGGCTGCACCGCCCGGGAGACAGGCAAGGAAATCTGGATAGGCCCTACGGAGGCCACAGCTATCGGTAACCTTTTGGCCCAGATGCTCCGGGACGGGGTTTTCTCTTCCGTAGAGGAGGCCAGAGGCGTGGTGAAGACTTCCTTTTCTGTAAAAAAACTGTAAAAGTCTGCAGTATGCAGATTTTGGACAATAGGAATGTACATTGCTGAAGGAGGCATTTATATGCAGTATGAATATGCAAAAGAAAAATACGCGTCTCTTGGAGTGGATACGGAAGAGGCTATGCAGAAGCTTTCCGGCATCAAAATATCTATGCATTGCTGGCAGGGCGACGATATCAAAGGGTTTCTCTTCCGGGATCAGGAGCTGACGGGCGGCATTCAGGCCACAGGCAATTATCCGGGTGCGGCCCGTACCCCTGCGGAGCTCAGGGAGGATATGGAAGAGGCCTTCCGGATGATCCCAGGCAAGCACAAGGTCAATCTCCATGCTATTTATGCGGATACGGATGAAAAGATCGATCTGGATACGATCGAGCCCAAACATTATGCTTCTTGGGTGGAATGGGCCAAGGAGCAGGGCCTGGGCCTGGATTTTAATCCCACCTGCTTTTCTCATCCCAAATCGGAATCGGGTTTTACACTTGCCAGCGCAGACCCGGCTATCCGTGATTTCTGGGTGGAGCACTGCAGGCGTTCCCGCCGGATCGGCGAATATTTCGGCAGGGAGCTGGGGCAAAAGGCTGTTACGGATATCTGGATTCCCGACGGCTTCAAGGATGTTCCGGTGGACCGTCTCGCCCCCAGAGTACGCCTGAAGGAGGCGCTGGACGAGATCCTCTCTGAAAAGCTGGATCCCAGCGCCAATCTGGACGCTGTGGAAAGCAAGCTCTTCGGCATCGGTTCCGAAAGCTATGTGGTGGGTTCCCATGAGTTCTATATGGGATATGCAGTGAAGAATCATATAGCCGTCTGCCTGGACGCAGGCCACTTCCATCCTACGGAAGTCATCAGCAATAAGCTTTCTTCCCTGCTTCTCTTTACGGATGAAATGCTGCTGCATGTTTCCCGTCCTATCCGCTGGGACAGCGATCATGTGATCATTCTGGATGACGAGCTGCAGGAGATCGCGCACGAGCTGGTACGCAATAAACTGTATGAGCGCACTCATATCGGCCTCGACTTTTTCGACGCCAGCATCAACCGTGTGGCCGCTTGGGTGATCGGCATGCGCAATATGGAAAAGGCCCTTTTGAAATCCTTCCTGGAGCCGACGGACACTATGAAAAAAATGGAGCTGGAAGGCGACTATACCGGCCGGCTGGCTTATCTGGAAGAAATGAAGAGCATGCCCTGGCAGGCGGTATGGGATGAATTCTGCCGCCGGAATAACGTTCCCGTAGGCCTTCAGTGGCTGGAGGAAGTGCGCGGATACGAGGCGAAGGTGCTTTCAAAGAGAGGATAAAAAAGCATATGGCGCTATAACCGTTATTTTTTACAGGAGGAATCGTCTGTGTATAATATTTTTGAGTCACCCTTTGTGAGGGAAATGTGCGATATCACAGCTAATATGTACCGTATGGGCTGGGATGAACGCAACGGAGGCAACATCAGCTACCGCCTGAAGGCAGAGGAAGTGGGCGCTTATTTGGATACGGAATGCGTACTGCGCACGCTTCCTCTGGATTTCGACGCTTCCTATATCCGGGGCGAGTATTTTATCGTAACAGGCACGGGCCGGTATTTTAAAAATATCGAAAAGTGCCCGCAGAACAACATGGGTATCATCCGCATAGGGGAAGACGGAAGAAGCTACCAGATTCTATGGGGCTTTGAGGACGGAGGCCGTCCTACCAGCGAGTTGCCCACCCATTTGATGAACCATATCGCCCGCATGAAGGTAGACCCGGAAAACCGGGTCGTCATGCACTGCCACCCGGCGAATGTGTTGGCCATGACCTTTGTGCACGATCTGGATGATAAAGCCTTCACAAAAACCCTTTGGCAGATGTGCACCGAATGCATCATCGTGTTTCCCGAGGGCGTTTCCGTCCTGCCATGGATGGTGTGCGGGAACACGGAGATCGGGGTGGCTACCGCTGAGAGGATCCGGGATACCCGGGTGGTGATTTGGGCGCAGCACGGCATATTCGGGACCGGAAAGGATATTGACGAGACTTTCGGGCTTATCGAAACCGTGGAAAAGGCGGCGGAAATCTATATCAAGATCATGGGGGTCCCTCTCAGGCAGTCCATTACCGATGCACAGCTTTCGGTATTGGCAAAAGAATTCGGCGTAACGCCCAGAGAAGGCTATCTGGATATATAAGAGCTAAAGATATTAGGATACAGGAAACAGCGGCATGGCTTCGGGCCTGCCGCTGTTTTTGCAGAAAGGAAATAGTATGCGGAGAAAGACCTGCCGCTATAGCGAAGCTTTCGGAAAAGAGAGGGATTCTGTGAGATCGTTAAAAAAATATCGAATTTTTAGACCGCTGTTCAGAAACAAGAGAGACGACAGAGCGGCGGAGAAAACCCTCTGCGTGAGACAAAATGAGATGCTGCGGATTTTTAGAAGAAATGCGGCGAAAGATGTCAAAATGGACGAAAAACCCTGTCAAATTCATGAAATCCTATTGCAAAACAGGGATCGTTTTGGTATATTTAAAATAGAAACATATACGGAGAAAACATCCAAAAAGAAGCGAAACGAGGCCGCGTTTTTTGCTTCTTTTTCTGTTGCTATCCGGTAGAAAGTGTGATACAATACGTGAGGTGTTAAAAATTTAACAGTATTGTGTTTGCTTTCGGTTCAGTGTCTTTTAATCTATAATTTGGTAAAGAGAGGTTCCTGAAGTATGGAGATTACGATTTGCATTGGGAGTTCCTGCCATTTAAAAGGTTCGAGGGATGTAATCAGTATTTTGCAGCGGCTGGTTTCCCTGCACCAGCTTGAAAGCAAGGTGGAGCTGAAGGGTTCCTTCTGTATGGGGGAATGTATGAACAACGGCGTATGCGTCTGCATCGACGGGGAGCGTTTCAATGTGCTTCCGTATGAAACGGAAAAATTCTTCAATACGGAAATCATGAAGAGATTGAATAAAGCGTGAAAACGCTGTTCATAGCCGTTCTTGGCTTTTGAAAGAAAAAGGAGAAGCGGCGGCGGCCTTTTGAACTGAAATTACATAGGGTTAGGAGAGCTGTTGAATGAGTATCATCGGGTTGAAAAAAGCAAACTGCAAAAACTGCTATAAATGTATAAAGGTATGTCCAGTAAAATCGATTAAGGTAGAAAACGAGCAGGTTCGGATCATCGACAACAGCTGCATTCTGTGCGGCACATGTCTTGCGAAATGTCCCCAGAATGCTAAAACGCTCAGCAGCGACGTAGCGATTGTCCGGCAGATGATGGAGGCGGGGGAGAAGGTCGTTCTTTCCATAGCGCCTTCTTACAAGGGATGTTTCGATACGGACGACGCCAAGAAATTTGCGGGCGCGATGAAGGCTCTTGGTTTTTATGGCATTAGCGAGACCAGCGAAGGCGCCGCTTATGTGACGGCTGAATACCATAAGCTGATTCAGGAAAACAAGATGAAAAACATCATCACCACCTGCTGCCCTTCTGTCAACCGGCTGGTGGAGCTCTATTATCCCTCCCTGGTGGATCAGATGGCGCCTGTGGTATCCCCCATGATCGCTCACGGCCGCCTTTTGAAGCAGAGCTATCCGGGGGTCAAGGTTGTGTTTGCAGGCCCCTGTATCGCCAAGAAGGAAGAGGCCGCCGATATCCGGCACAACAATGAGATCGACGCGGTCCTTACGTTTGAGGATCTGGAGGATTGGATGAAGGAAGCAGGCGTTTCCTTTGAGAACGCCGAGCCGGCGACGTTCCTCAATTCCAGTTCTAAAATTCTGCGGATGTATCCCGTGGAAAGCGGTATCGTGAAATCCCTGCAGCAGAGGGGCGATACGGGAGACTGGAAGCTCCTGACGGTATCCGGGTCGGGCGCATGCATCGACTTCTGCAAAGCTTTGGAGCAGGGAACGCTGGAACACTGCTTTGTGGAGATCAATATGTGCCATGGCGGCTGTGTGAACGGGCCTGTTTCCGGAAGAGAGCCGGTGGAGCGCTTCTCCGGCAACGTGAAGGTTATGAGCTATGCGCAGGAGGACTGCGGCGAGTATCCTCCGCTTCCGGAATCCATTCCCATGCACAAAACTTTTGTGGACCGTTCCGTCAAGGAGGATATTCCGGACGAAGAGACCATCCGGGCTATTCTGGCCAAGATCGGCAAATACGGCCCGGAAGACGAGCTGGACTGCGGCGCCTGTGGGTATCCCAGCTGCCGCGCGAAGGCGGTCGCCGTATACCAGAACAAGGCGGAGCTCACCATGTGTGTGCCTTATATGCGCGAGAGGGCCGAGTCTCTTTCCAATTACCTGCTTTCCGAAACTCCCAATATCACCATTATGGTCGATAAGGACCTGAATATCGTGGAGTTCAATACGGCGGCGGAAAAGGCTTTCAGGATCACCCGGAAGGAAGCCCTTGAGAAATGTCTGTATGAAATCATGGATTCCTCTGATTTTGAATTTGTCCTTTCCAGCCATGAATCCATCTCCGATAAGAAGGTCGCTTTGAAGGAATACGGGCTCGTTACGGAGCAGAATATCGTCTATGTGGCGAAAGAGAATATCGCCATGGGCATCTTTAAGGATATCACGAGGGAGGAGCAGGAGCTGGAAAATAAATACACCCTTCGTGCTGAAACCATGGAAATGGCTCAGAAGGTCATAGACAAGCAGATGGTGGCGGCCCAGCAGATCGCAAGCCTTCTTGGCGAAACCACTGCGGAAACCAAAGTCACGCTGACAAAGCTGAAGGATATGATTGTGTTTAACTCCGACGAGAATTGAAGCTACGGTGCTGAACAGAATGAAATTTCAGGAGGAAACCGATCATGAAAATGCATATTGATGCCGCATACCGGAGCCTCAATAAATACGGCGAGGAGCTCTGCGGCGATAAGGTCCAGATCATCCGGCGGGAGGATTCTACCATCGCCGTGTTGGCGGACGGCCTGGGAAGCGGCGTGAAGGCCAATATCCTTTCCACACTGACGAGCACGATCTTAGCTACCATGCTCAACGAAGGAGCTACGGTGACAGAAGCAGTGGAGACGCTGGCGTCTACGCTGCCTGTCTGTAATATCCGCAAACTTGCCTATTCCACCTTCAGCGTGGCGCAGATTTTTGACGACGGCCAGGTAGAACTGGTAGAGTTCGATAATCCGCCGTGCATGTTTGTCCGCAACGGAAAGCTGGTGGATCTGGAGCCTTATTCGGAGCTGAAGGAATGCGCAGGCAAAAACGTGGTGGAAAGTCGTTTTACTATTATGCCGGGCGATGTGATCGCCTTGGTCAGCGACGGCGTGATCTATGCCGGTGTTGGGCAGGCGCTGAACTTCGGATGGAACTGGGATAATGTTTCCGCCTGGCTGGCAAAGACGGCTGTAAAGGAGACATCGGCGCCCCGTTTGGCGGCCTCTCTGTGCCAGGCGGTGGGCGAATTGTATATGGATCGTCCCGGGGACGATTCCACCTGCCTGATTCTGAAGGCGATCCCCAGAAGTGTTGTGAACATTCTGGCCGGTCCGCCCGTGGATAAAGAAGACGATCCGAAGATGGTCCACGACTTTATGGTGTCACCGGGCAAGCGTATGATCTGCGGCGGGACCAGTGCCAATATAGTGGCGCGCGTTCTGAACCGGAAGATCACTACGACCCTTAATTATACGGATCCCACCCTGCCGCCCATCGGTCATATCGACGGGATCGATCTGGTTACGGAGGGTGTGCTGACTCTTTCCAGAACGGTAGAAATTCTGAAGAAGTATCTGGAAAGCGGGGATACCTTTGATTTCCGTGTGCTGGATGAAGACAACGGCGCAGCTATGATTGCAAAGATTCTGATCGAGGATTGCACCAGCGTCCGTGTCTTCGCGGGCCGCGCTATCAACCCTGCGCACCAGAACCCGGGGCTTCCCGCGGATTTGAGCATAAAAATGCAGCTTCTGGATACTCTCTGCAAGCTGGTAGAACGAATGGGCAAACGAGTAGAGCGATCCTTTTATTAAAAACCCCTTGGAGTAAGGAGAGGATTATAAAGATATGATGCAGTATGATAACGACGCGAAGCAAATGAAGTATGAAGTCCTGAAATTGGTGTCTAAATACACCTTTGAAGGGACGCTTGAGGAGCATCTCGATGATATCCCTTATGATATCATTCCGGGCCCTCAGCCAAGTTACCGCTGTTGCATTTACAGGGAGCGGGAAATCATCCGCGAGCGCATCTCCTG
>URRG01000066.1 GCA_900550095.1 uncultured Oscillospiraceae bacterium | reverse complement strand
CCGTAGCCATGCTGAACGACCCGAAGCTGCTGATCCTGGACGAGCCCACCGCCGGGCTGGATCCCAGAGGGCGGGATGTGCTCCTCTCGCAGATCGTGGGATACCACCAGGTGCGGAAAAACACGGTGCTGCTTGTTTCTCACAGCATGGAGGATATTGCCCGCACGGCGGAAAAGATCCTCGTTATGAACGATTCAAAGGCGGCTATGTTCGATTCCACGGAAAAGGTCTTCTCCCGGGATAAGGAACTGGAGGAAATGGGGCTTCGGGTGCCGGAGATCACCAAGATCATGGCCCGCCTGAAAGAAAACGGCTGGCCTGTGGGGACAGCTCTCACAATGGAGCAGGCCCTGCGGCAGCTGCTGCCCCTTCTGGGGAAAGGAGGCGTGCAGAATGATTCGTGATATCGCCCTCGGGCAGTATATTCCCGGCAAATCCTTTATCCACAGGATGGATCCCCGGGTGAAAATCTCCCTGACGTTTTTGTTTATCATCTTCCTGTTTGTGGCCAACGGCTATGTGGGGATGGGTGTTATGGTGGCGCTGGTGGCTGCTGTTCTGCTCCTTTCCCGCATCCCTCTCAGGCAGTACTTCAAAAGCCTGAAGGCGATCATATTTGTGGTGGCCTTTACCTCCATCCTGAACCTGTTTTACGGCTCCGGCCGGGTTCTGGTGCAGATCGGCTTCATGCAGATCACAGAGGGGGGCGTGAACCGGGCGGTGTTCATCACCATCCGCATCGTGTGCCTGATGCTTCTGAGCGCGGCCCTCACCTTCACCACCTCTCCCACGGCGCTGACGGACGCTATCGAGCGGCTTCTGCGGCCTCTGAAGGTGTTCCATGTGAAGGTGCATGAGATCGCTATGATGATGACCATCGCCCTGCGGTTTGTCCCCACTCTGCTGGAAGAGACGGATAAGATCATGAGCGCCCAGAAGGCCAGGGGGGCCGACATGGAAAGCGGCGGTTTCATGCAGCGGGTCAAGGCGCTCATCCCCATATTGATCCCCCTCTTTGTCTCGGCCTTTCGCCGGGCCTATGATCTGGCCATGGCCATGGAATGCCGCTGCTACCACGGCGGGGAAGGGCGCACCAGGATGAAGGTGCTCAAGGCCGGCAGGAGCGATGTGGCGGTCACGGTGTTTTCGCTTCTGCTCTGCACAGGGATCGTGCTTATCAACATCTATCTCCCGGGAGCCGTCCGCTGAGGCCGTGAGCGAGGCGGAGCCGAGGCTTTTCGGATATCTGTGCTTCTCTGCTCTTCGCTTCGGGAAGGTACGGGGGCAAAGGGGCAAAATAAAGAATGGAAAGCGGGTGAGCTGCCGTGCGCAATCTTCTGCTTACAATCGCATATGACGGCGCAGCCTATCACGGCTGGCAGGTGCAGGATAATGCCCGGACAGTGCAGCAGGCCTTTCAGGAAGCTGCCGGAAGGGTCTTGGGTGTTTGCCCCAGCCTGAAGGGCTGCAGCCGGACGGATACGGGCGTGCATGCCAGGCAGTTCTGCCTGAGCATGAAGACAGAGCACACCATTCCCTGTGCCCGTCTTGTGGGCGCCCTCAATCACTTTCTGCCGGAGGATATTGCGGTGCTTTCCTGCAGGGAGGTGCCGGAGGAATTCCATGCCCGCTATTCCTGCCGGGGGAAGGAATATGAATACTGTATCTGGAACGCACGGGTGCGCAGCCCCTTTTTGCGCGCCCGGGCGTATCATTATTATTACCCGCTTCAGGTGGAGGCCATGAACGAGGCTGCCGGGCATTTTCTGGGGAGCCACGATTTCTCGGCCTTCTGCCGGGCGGATTCCCGGGAACGGGAGAATATGGTCCGCACTATCACCGTCTCGGAATGGCGCCGGGAGGGGGATATGGTGATCTACCGGGTGGCGGCGGACGGGTTCCTCTATAATATGGTGCGCATCCTGGTGGGGACCATGCTGTATGTATCCCAGGGGAAGCTCCGGGCAGAGGAGATCCCCGCCATCCTGCAGTCGGGGGACCGTTCCAAAGCGGGGCCCACAGCCCCTGCCCAGGGGCTCTATCTGAACCGGGTCTTTTACGAGGGGATAGAATCAGGAGTCTGAACGGGGCCTGTATGTTCGCCGCAGCCTGCGGCGCGGAAAAAGGAAGCAGGCTGAAGCCATATCTTCGGCCAAATGGCCGGAGGCCGAAAAGAGAGGATTTTTTCATGAAGCGTGGTGAATGGCATGGATAAAGGAAAACGCGCGGCTTCCAGCCGATGGAAAAAACAAACGGAGGACTGGGAGGAACGGGAAAAGCTCCGCGGGACGGAGCCTGACGAATATGAGGACCGGCGCAAAAGGGATAAGCGGAAGAAAAAACGCCTTTCTCCGATGTGGAGCCGTCTGATCAAAATTTTCCTGATTCTTCTGGCGGCGTTTCTGGGGCTGTTTCTGTGGCTGAACCGGGATAACCTTCATCCCGAAACGGTGGTGGACTGGCTTCATGAGAAAATCGTGGGTATGGGTGTGGGAGACGGATATCCCACCCCGATCATAGGCAGCACCGTGGCCGAAGGGAATTTCGATTCCTCCAACGGCGATCTGGTTATGGTGAGCGACACTCATTTGACGGTGATGAATTCCACCGCCAAGGAGCTTATGAGCAGACAGCACAGCTTTACCACGCCCGCCCTGAAGCTGGCAGGCACAAGGATGCTGGTATATAACCTGGGCGGGAAGGGGTATCAGGTGGAAAGCTACACTAAGACCCTTGTGAAAGAGACGGGGGAGGAAAAAATATTTGGCGGCGGGATTTCCTCGGAGGGCACTTACGCCCTGCTGACAGAGGCCGAGGGGTATTTCGGCAAGCTCACCGTATATACGCCCGAAAACGAGGAGCGCTTCCGCTATCGGTTTTCTTCTGCTTACCCTACGGCCGTAGCTGTGGACGGAGGCGGGGGGAAAGCCCTTGTGACAGGCGTCTCCTCCAAAGACGGCGCCCTTCTCTCTTCCCTGTATCTTTTGGATATGAACAGCACGGAAAGCCAGGAACCTCTGGGGGAATATGAAGATACGCTGTTTCTGGGCGCATATATCTGCCCGGACGGGACGGCTGTGGCGGTGGGGGATACCAGAACGGTGGTGGTTCCTTCGGGCGGCAGCCCCCAGGTGTATGAATACGGTTCCCGGCAGCTGGCTTCCTACGACGTGGGGGACGATGTGACGGCCCTCTGCCTGCTTCCTTACGACACCGCCTCAAGCGGCGAATTGATCCTTTTGGGGCACGACGGAGCCGTTAGGAAAACCATCTCTGTGGGAAGCGCCATGGAGAGCGTTTCCATTGCGGGGAATACGGTGGCTGTCCTGGGCGGCGGTGTGCTCAGCGGGTACTCTATATCGGACGGTTCCCCCGCGGGGCAGGCGGAGGCCGGTTCGGACGGCATAGCGGTAGCCATGCGGGACGAAACCTCCGCTTATATCCTGGGGGTTTCCGAGATCCGTATGGTATCTCTCGCGCGGTAAGCGCGGGGCCGCGCCGCTGAAAGAGGGCGTCAACGGTAACATCACTGAAACTTGTATGACCGGAAAATCTGTGGTATACTGTCCCGTGAAAGTGTTTTGGAGCAAAAACTCGGGGCTGTTTCCGGTCTGTGATAAGCCGCGGGCGGGATAAAGGAATTTCGGGGGAGAAAGGTAAAGGTATGGGAAGCATGGGAATCGCACTGGATGTTATGTTTATCCTTTTGGCGGGCATACTGGTAGCGGTCGGCGTTTACAGGGGCTTTGTCCGCTCTCTTGTGGAATTTGTGGGAGGAATAGCCGCGTTGATTGCAACGGCTATGTTTTCCGGCTATTTCGCGGATTTTCTCTGCTCCGTCCTCAAGGACGCCATGAAGGACGATATGGCGGTTTCGATCCTTCGGGCCTGTTCCGCCCTGATCCTTTTCACCGCGCTGCAGCTTTTGGTCCGTGTGGCGGCAAAGGCCCTCGACATGCTCTTCAAGCTGCCGGTTCTCAATATGCTGAACAGAGCGCTGGGAGCGGTTTTCGGTTTTTTGAAGGGGGCTGTGGTGGTGCTTCTCCTATGCGCTGTACTGGATATCGCAGGCCCTCATTTTGAAGTGGGAGGGGAACCCCTTTCCCGCAGTCTTCCGGAGTCATGGGTGTATGCGAATGTATATCGGACAAATCCCGCGGCTTCCCTGTTCCAGTTGGCGGAATAGACTGAGGCTGCAGGATGGAGCTCCCATAGGCGGGGGCTGGTATCACCTGGAGGGCGGGAGCGGCTCCGGGAAAAGAGGGAATGAAATATGAAACGCTGGAATAAGAATATCAATATCCCAAACGCGCTGTCGGTTCTGCGCATTATTTTGATCGTTCCGTTCGTATATTTTTTCATGAACGGGAAAATACTGGAAGCTGTAGCCTGCCTGGTGCTTTCGGGTCTTTCCGATATGTTTGACGGCATGATCGCAAGGCGGTTCAATCAGTTCACAGAGCTGGGGAAGATGCTGGACCCTGTGGCGGATAAGCTGACCCAGGTCACTATCGTGATCTGTTTGGCTGTTCAGAATCCTATATTGATCCCGCTTCTGGCCATATTCGTCGTCAAGGAGCTTCTCATGGTCATAGGCGCATCGTATCTGGTGTTTAAGGTGAAGAAACGTCCCAGCGCTTCTAAATGGTACGGAAAAGGCGCGACGGTTATGTTCTATGTATCTATGACCATAATTGTGGGCCTCAAGGGAATCTGGAATATTGAGATCCTGCCTCTTTCCGTTGCGCTCCTGTCGGTGACGGCGGTGATGATGCTGTATGCCCTGTATGAATACTTTAAGATTTTCCGCGGGCTGCTTCGCTCTAACGATCCAAAAGACGCTATCGACCTGAGGGCGGACCTCAGAGGAGAGCGTCCCGGGGCCAAAAAAGCGGAGTGACCGGTTCCCGGCTTATATAGTCTGTATTTTGAGAAAGAAGGTTGCCTTTTGGATATGCTTTGTTCGAGATGCCATAAACGTCCGGCCGTGGTATTCATTTCTCCTACTGCTTCCGGGGAAAGCCAGGGCCTGTGCCTGGTATGCGCCAAGGAACTGGGGATCAAGCCGGTGACGGATTTGCTGGATAAAATGGGCATCAATGAGGAGCAGCTGGAGGCTATGTCCTCTGAGTTCAGCGAATTGGGATTCCCTGCTATGAGCGGGGAAGAGGACGGCGCAGGAGAGGGCGAAGACGGTTTTGAGCCGGGAGGAGCCGTGCCGTTCCCCAGTTTTTTGCAGAATATCTTTCCCGGCATGGGGAATAAGCAGGAGGACAGCGCCCCGAAAAGCGAGGGAAAGAGCTCCTTCAAGGAAAAGCGGGAAAAGAAAAAGCACCGCCACTTGGATACTTACTGCACCAATCTGACGGCCAGGGCCGCCCGCGGCGAATTGGACGCCATCATAGGCAGGGAGAAGGAAATTTCCCGTGTGGTGCAGATTTTGAGCCGCCGCACGAAAAATAACCCCTGTTTGATCGGCGAGCCCGGCGTTGGCAAGACTGCTATAGCGGAGGGACTTGCTATCCGTATCGCCAAGGGGGATGTTCCCGCCCGCCTTCGGAAAAAGGAGATCTATCTTCTGGATCTTACGGCTTTGGTAGCGGGCACCCAGTTTCGGGGGCAGTTTGAAAGCCGCATAAAGGGCCTTGTGGAAGAGGTCAAGCAGGCGGGGAATGCGATCCTCTTTATCGATGAAGTCCACAATCTGGTGGGAACCGGGGATGCAGAGGGTTCTATGAACGCGGCCAATATCCTGAAGCCCGCTCTTTCCAGGGGCGAGATCCAGGTGATTGGCGCTACCACCTTCACAGAATACAGAAAATACATTGAAAAGGACGCGGCTCTGGAAAGGCGCTTCCAGCCGGTGACGGTCAGCGAGCCCTCGATTCAGGAGACCACGGAGATGCTCCTGGGGATACGCACCTATTATGAGCAGTTTCACAGAGTGCGGGTGCCGGAGGAGATAGTCCGCCGGGTGGTAGTACTTTCAGAGCGGTATATCAACGACCGTTTCCTGCCGGATAAGGCTATCGACCTTCTGGACGAAAGCTGTGCCTGCGCCGCTCTGCGGAATGTTTCCATGGCGGAGTATGACGCTTCGGCTTTTGAGCTGGAAAAGCTCCACACGGAGGAGGAGAAGCTCACGGCGGATGGAGTGGAGCCGGATTACGAGAAACTGGCCCAGCTGCGGACGGATATCGTCAAGAACGAAAACCGGATGAAAGAGCTGGCTCCGGAGGCTCTGGGCGCCCAGGTGGAAGAAGGGGATATCGCCAAGGTCATCGAGCTCTGGACGGGCATCCCGGCTTCCCGCGTGCAGGAGAGCGAGCTGAAAAAGCTCAGCGGCCTGGAAGCCGTGCTCAACAGCAAGATCATCGGCCAGGAGGAAGCTGTGAAGGCCCTTTCCTCTGCCATCCGCCGCAGCCGCGTGCAGATCAGCCCCCGGCGCAGGCCCGCCTCTTTTATCTTTGTGGGGCCCACCGGCGTGGGAAAAACAGAGCTTGTAAAGGTGCTGAGCCAGGAGCTTTTCGACAGCCCGGAGACGCTGATCCGTCTGGATATGTCGGAATTCATGGAAAAGCACTCTGTTTCCCGCATCATTGGTTCCCCTCCCGGGTATGTGGGGTATGACGAGGCCGGGCAGGTGACGGAGAAGGTCCGCAGAAGGCCTTATTCCGTCCTGCTTTTCGATGAGATCGAAAAGGCCCACCCGGATGTGATGAATATCCTTCTGCAGATTCTGGATGAAGGAAGGATCACGGACGCTCACGGGCGCACGGTGAATTTTGAAAATACCGTCATTGTCATGACCAGCAACGCGGGCAGTGAGCGGAAGGAAGGGGCGCTGGGCTTCGCCAGAAGCAGCCAGGATGTGGATAAGGAAAAATCCATGAAAGCCCTTTCGGAATTCCTCAGGCCGGAATTTTTGGCCCGTGTGGATGAGATCATCCAGTTCCGCAGCCTGACGGTGGAGGACTTTAAGAAGATCGCCGTTTTGATGCTGCAGGAATATGTTGGCTCTTTGAAAGAGAAGGGGATTTCTTTCACCTGGGATGATAAGTCTGTGAGCTGGCTTGCGGAGCACGCCTTCGGCAAGCGCAGCGGCGCCCGGGATCTGCGCAATCTCATCCGCCGGGAGGTGGAGGACCGCATCGCTTCTGTTCTGGTGGAGCACTGCGATTCCAACGTGACTGCTATTGCTGTAACCGTGGGGGACGACGGCGCTCTCACACTTCAGACGCTTTTATAAGCATTCGAAAAAGAGGAGGCCGGCTTTCGGGAATAGTTTGCCTCCCCGAAGCCAGGCCTTCTTTTCAGAATAAATTGAGAAAATTTGAAAAATCTGGTTTTTTCATTGACAACTAGCGGCGCTCTTGTTATAATAATATACGCCGCTGAAATGCGAGTGTAGTTCAATGGTAGAACACCAGCCTTCCAAGCTGGTTGTGTGGGTTCGATTCCCATCACTCGCTCCATGTTTTGCGCCAATAGCTCAGCTGGATAGAGCAACTGCCTTCTAAGCAGTAGGCCAGGGGTTCGAGTCCCTTTTGGCGCGCCATAAATGGTGGATGTAGCTTAGTTGGTTAAAGCGCCAGATTGTGGCTCTGGAGACCGTGGGTTCGAGTCCCATCTTCCACCCCACTTCATGGCACGCGGACATGCTGTCATGTCCCGTGCCCCCTTATATTGGGCTGTAGCCAAGGGGTAAGGCAACGGACTTTGACTCCGTCATTCCGTAGGTTCAAATCCTGCCAGCCCAGCCAAAGCGTCCGGATTTTCCGGGCCGCGCCGTTTTTGTCAAGCCTGGCTTGATTTTAATATATATTATTACGAATCATTAGCTCAGCCGGCAGAGCACCTGACTTTTAATCAGGGTGTCCGGGGTTCGAATCCCCGATGGTTCACCAAGTTAAAAGCTGCATTTTGAGAGATCAAAATGCAGCTTTTTTCGTTGTTATATCTTCTTTAAAAATATCTATTCCGTAACGGTCGCACAAAAAGAAACGACAATTTTCGATCAGAAAATTGCCATTTCCAGTGAGAAGAGAACCAAGTGAAAAATTGGTGGCTTTGTTCTAGAGCAATTGATTTAATGATATAATTAAATTAAAATATTATTATATATGGTAATGGAGAGTTATTTTGTGTTAGATAGTCAATTAAAATTGTATGTTCCTCAATACCGTGATTTATGGTATCGACAACAATTGCTAAATGACGCTGCTACCATGGACTATAATAAGGGATATGATTTGGACTTTAGAGGATATCACAAAGATAGCGGCTGTATTGATTTTCCCGAAGAGCAATGGAAAAACTGGTACGACTGGTTCATTGGTCAAGAACCAGAACGATTTTATGCCTATATAACACGGTCACATGATGGCAAGTTTATTGGTGAGGTTAATATCCATAAAAGTGATACTGCACTATGGCATGAAATGGGAATCATTTTAGATGCTAAATTTCGAGGGCAAGGTTATGCGGTCGAAGCATTGAAATTACTTCTAGAGTATGCCTTTGTAAACTTAAATATCGATGCTGTCCATAATAGTTTTGAAGTGAATCGGACGGCTGCTGTTCGAACACATCTTGCAGCTGGTTTTAAAGAATACAATAAAGAAAACGATAATATTGAACTATTAATTACCAGAGAGCAGTATTTTTCCAAATAATCAATCTCCCTTACGTGGGTTCAACTCCCACTTCCGAAAAGCTAAAAAATCTTTTTCATGTGGTTTAGACACACCTGCGGTGAGCAATTCGCGCTCCGCAGGTTTTTTCTTTTTGCAGCAATGCTCCCGCGCTCGGGCAACGCCTAAAGTGTCCGCCCCTTTCAATAAATCAATCGCCGTATGGTTGCGTTTTGCAGCTGTATGGCGATTTCTTTTGTGTTTTTCTGCCGTGTGTATCCCAACAGAGTCGATCTGTTGGCCAACACAGTTTAGAAGGTCCTGATGCAGGGATTTCAATCCTCCCTTCAGTTTCTCACGCGCCTTTTTGCGCCCTTGTGACTGGGATATGGGCGGCCTCTCAATCGCTTTTCCCACTCAAACGGGCCGGTCCCCTGGGATGACCGGCCCGTTTTTAGTATTCGTGCGGGTTTACAGGCTTTTTATCAGTAGGCAGGATATGGTCGGAAAAGAGGATTGTAAAAAATTTCATAGAAATACTTGACATACTGTTCTAATTGGATTATTATGCTAATTAGAAATTAATTCTAATTATAGATCAAGGGTCGAATGAAATGATAAAGCGAAATACGATTCAGAGCGCTTTGGTTTTGAAAGCGGTCAATACCTT
>URRG01000065.1 GCA_900550095.1 uncultured Oscillospiraceae bacterium | reverse complement strand
CCGCATATGCAGGGCCCGCCGCCTATCCGTTACCACCTGTCGTAATGCACCAGTTTCTCATCATAAAAGCCCTTGCAGGTTGGAGTTTCTGCCGGCACACCCATAGGGATGGCGCAGAAGGGGATCACACCTTCAGGCAGGCCGAGCATTTCCCTCGCGCCTTCCATACGGCTTTCCACGGGATAGAGCCCGCACCAGCAGGTCCCGATCCCCATCTCCCATGCCTGCAGCAGCAAAGTGGCCGCAGCCGCGCCGCAGTCGTTGAAATGGTTTCCCTCGCAGAAATTCACCTGCCGCTCCGGAACGGCCACCACGATGACCACAGCCGTGGCCGTATCGTACTGGGGGCCTCCCACAAAGCTTCCCACTCTGCGGATGTCCTCCGGCTTGGTGATCACCACGAAATCCCAGGGCCGGCTGTTGCGCGCGGAAGGCGCGTGCATTGCCGCGTCCAGCATAGCGTGGATCTGTTCCCTTGTCACAGGCGTATCCGGATCGAATTTCCGGACGCTCCGGCGGCTCATGATCGCTTCTGCAGTATTCATTTACAGCTCCTCCTTTAATTCGTTATTACTGTTCTGCTTTCAGCTTATCACTATTTCCCTATAAACGCAATAGGGATGTACCGCAGAGGCCGTTTTTTACAGCTGTTCGCCCTGCCGGGACCGGGAATCCTTCATTCCGCAGGTTTCAGAACCTGCAGAGGGATGCCGCACAGCCTCCTGTATTCCTCCGCCAATTTCTCCATGCTCTCCGTTTCTATCCTGACCGATTCGGGCAGCTGTTGATTTTTCCACTTTCGCGAGCATATATCCATTTTAGGGATCCATCTTTTCATATACTGCTTTGCGTTGTCCGGATACATGCGGCATTCGCACACAGAAGCCACCGCCAGAAAATCCGATACGCGCTCCGCCAGCTTCCTCTGCGCGGCATGGTTCCTGAAAAGCCACCTGTACAACTCCGGGTGAAAATTGGCCATGACCCCGCAGTAGCCGTTCGCGCCGTCCCGCAGGCTCTGCAGGAACGTGGCGGCATTGGCGTTGAAGATTCTCAGAGGGGAACCCCGGGCGATCTCCAGCCGGCGCCGGATAACGTCCGGGCGGCAGCTCGTATCCTTGAAAAAGCAGAACCTTCCGGATTTTGCGCAGTACTCCACGGCCTTCTCCGTCAAAAGCCATTTAAACGGGGAAGGGCATTCATATATTCCAAGAGGGAGAGACGGATCCACATGCTTCAGAAATCCCTCCAGATTTTTTAGGAAAAGGGAATCCGGCTCCCCTTCTCCGGCGAAACGGTTGCTGACCAAAATAAAAGCGTCCGCGCCGCTCTCATATACGTCCTCCGCGTCCTTAATCTGGCCGTCAAGGGTATCTGAAACATGCCCGGAAGCCACCACGGGGATCCTTCCCCCGGCGGCGCGCACAACGGCCCGGCTGACCCTCCGGCGTTCCTCCCTGCTGAGGAACTCCATTTCGCTGGACTGGCAGACTGCGAAAATCCCATCTGCTCCTCTCCTTATATACCACTCTACGATCTGCTCCAGCAGGTCATACCGCACTCGCAAGCGCTCATCAAAGGGTGTCACCATCGTTGCCCAAATACCGCTGAACTGCTTAGACTTCATGCACTCTCTTCCCTTTTTCTACAGATTCTTTTTCAATAAATGAGGCTGCGAAACCTTTCTATTCTGTGTAATGTAATCAGATTCGTATCATGGCCGCTCTTGGCATTTGCATCGCCGGAACGGGAGGCTATTATCAAATCCTCTCCATCCACAGCCATGGACGCATACGAACGGGCGATATTTTCATCCTCCGTCTTGGCCACGATACCCGCGAAACACCAGTCAAAGGCGTTCTTAGAAAAATACAGCGCCAGCCTGTGCCTTTCGTTTATAGGGTCCCCCCGCCCAGACGGCATGGAGTCATACCGCTTCAATCCGTCTGTGCATTGATTGGAAACAAGCCAGTAATAACCGGAAACCGCATCCCATAGGATATGGAACTTCAGATGTCCTCCCGGGATCGGCAGGAAGACGATCTTTTTCCCGGAAGGCGTCCGCTCTATGGATGTGGTCATGGTTCCGTCCTCCTCTTCATACACCTTCAGCATGGCTCCCATGTTGGGAATTCCTGAATTTGTCCGCAGAAAAAGATGAAAGGTATGTCCTTCCGGATCCGTAAAAATATCATCCGGATCCAGAAACTGAATGACCTGCGCCTCCAGCCAGCCAAGTGGCTGCGCATATTTTCTGTTTTCCTTTTCAGCATCATAAAACTGTATGCCGTGGTATTCCAGTTCCCTTTCGTCTATGGCCCGGCTGCATACCAGTTCGGACGCAAAAGTCCAGTTTTCCCGGAGAAGCAGGTTTTTCCCTATCTTCCCCCGCATGAGCACGGGAGCTATGGAATGCACCGGCCAACCTGTATCGTATTTGGTAATCCGCTCCATAACCAGATATACAGAGTTATTCGCATACCATACATTGGAAGGCGCCTGATGCCACAACTGTCCCTGCGTCAAAACAGATACATCGCTCCAGCTTTCTCCCTGGTCGTTAGAGCGTATAATCCGAAGATCTCCACAGTGCCCCAGGATATAAACGGAATCCCCGCAGAGGAAGGGCCTGGCATGGTAAAAGGGAAACCGGGCCGTTATCCTCCAGCTTTTCCCCCCATCCTCTGAAACCAAGGCTTCCCCCAGCACATACAGATCCGGGTAAAGGGGATCCTGTTCGGCCCCCTCGAGCCGCTTCACTCCGGGCCCTCCGAAATCCATGGTGGCCAGCAGTTTTCCGCCGGGCAGCGCCAGGAGCCCCGGGCTGTAGCAATATATATCCTCAGGGGATGGAGAGCGCTCTACTATTTCGTATTCGCCGGCAAGCGGCGTTATCGTATTCATATGCAGCACCTCTTTCTTTTTGGCCGTCAGCCCTTTACCGCCCCGATCATAACGCCCTTGGTGAAATATTTCTGGGCAAAAGGATACACGATCATCATAGGCAGGCTCGAAACGATTATAACGCCGTATTTCATGGATTCCGCCTGATAAATCTCCGCCATTGCATCCGCGCCCATGCCGCCGGTCTCCAGGGCCTGCATCATGGCGGTCTGGGTGTTCAGGATATCCCGTATCACCAGCTGCAGAGGGTAAAAATCCTTTTCAGATATATAGATCAGCGCATTAAAATAAGAGTTCCATTGCCCTACGACAGCGAAAACCACCAGCACGGCGATGATCGCCTTTGAAAGCGGAAGGATGACAGCGAAAAAATACCGTATATTCCCGCATCCGTCTATCTTCGCCGCTTCAAACATCTCCTCCGGGATATTGGAGCGGATATAGGTTTTGGTTATGATGATGTTATACATGCTCACAGCGCCTAAAAGGATCAGGATAAAAGGCGAATTCACAAGATTAAGGTTCTGCACTACCAGATATGTGGAGATCAGGCCGCCATTAAAAAACATCGGGATCGTATAAAGCACAAGAAAAAATTTTCTGCCCGGAAGGGTGTTCCGGGTAAAAACATACGCCGCCGTTGTTGTAAGGACCACTGAAAGCAATGTGCCGCCTATAGCGTATATGATGGAATTCTTATACCCCACCCAAAGCATTCCATATTCGAAAATCCGCTGGTATCCTTCCAGGCTGAACCCTTTAGGAAAAAAGAGCACTTGTCCTGTTCCCACAGCGGAAGGGTCGCTGAAGGAGGCGATCACAATAAAATACAGCGGATATGCCACCGCCGCGAGCAGCAGCCCCAATATAAAAGCATTGAGGGCATTATAGGCCCGATCCACTCTGCTGGAACGTATTTTGTTTCTCTTTATACCGGTCATATATATCCCCCCTAAAACAGGCCGTCCTGCCCCATTCTCTTGGAAATCCGATCCACCGTCAGCAAAAGGATCATATTGATCACCGAATTAAAAAGCCCTATTGCCGTAGAATAGCTATACTGGCTGTTTAGAAGCCCCATTTTATACACATATGTAGAAATGATCTCAGAGGAAGAGAGATTCATCGAATTCTGCATGAGATATACCTTTTCAAAACCTACATTTAAAATATTGCCGCAGTTCAGGATCAGGAGGGTCACAATCGTGGGGACGATGCAGGGCAGGTCGATGTACCATATACGCTGCAGCTTGTTTGCCCCGTCTACCACAGAGGCTTCGTGCAGAGAAGGATCCACCCCGGAAAGCGCCGCCAGATAGATGATGCTTCCCCAGCCCATCCCCTGCCAAACGCCCGACCAGACATACAAATGAGAGAATGCCCCGCCATCCATAAGAACCCGAAGAGGACCGTCCGCCATCCCCAAAAGCTCAAGGAACTGCTGGACAATCCCCATAGTAGGCGCAAAGAAAATAT
Organism: uncultured Oscillospiraceae bacterium; assembly: GCA_900550095.1. Classification (GTDB taxonomy): domain Bacteria; phylum Bacillota; class Clostridia; order Oscillospirales; family Acutalibacteraceae; genus UMGS1264. The sequence continues at coordinate 4,960 of URRG01000065.1, read as the reverse complement.
TCAGGATCCCCACAAAAACAACCGTTGAAATAAAATGCGGCGCATATGTGATCAGCTGCACCGCCTTTCCAAACCGTTTGAATGCACAGCTGTTCAAAGCCAGAGCCAGTATGATAGGCATGGGGAAGCCTGCCAGCAGGGAATACACGCTGAGTACCAGCGTATTTTTCAGTATGTCCCAAAAAGCGGCCTGGCTGAAAAACCGTTCAAACTGAGCGAATCCGACCCACTGGCTCCCCCATATGCCGTCTATTGGTTTAAAATTTTTAAAGGCTATGACAACCCCATACATGGGGACATAGGTGAAAACAATCAAAAGGATCAGAGAGGGAACCAGCAGCAGATAAAAGCCTCCATGCTGGCGAATCCTCCATACCGTCTTCTCGCCGCGGGTGAGCGGCCTCTTTTCTAGCCTGGCATTCAGCATAACTCCGACCTCCCTAAAACAGAGCCGCAGAGCAGATCGCTCCGCTCTGCGGCCGTTTCCATGATGTATCCGTTTTCAGTGATCCAAATCAGCCTTCCAATTTCTTGGCGGCATCGATTTCCTTTTGGTTCAAAGAAACCCATTCTTCTGCGCCGAGTTCCTCCATCCGCTTTACAAAACCGTCCCATTCAGCGTCGATATCACCTTTTCCCGTGATCCAGTTGGCAAATGTGACCTTGACATAATCCTTGATCTGCAGCTCCAGATCGGCCATACGCGTCGTATCCGCTTCATCCAGCATCCCGGAAGGCACATTGGGCATACTCTTGGAGACATCGGGCACATATTTCTTATAGATATTGTCGTACGCCCATCCGCGCTGCGGTTCGATCGTGCGGGTGGGATCCGCAAACATATCCGAGGTCAGAAGCAGGATGCCGTGGTTGCCCAGGGGTTTATCCTCATCCGCCATGTTGGCCGCACTGTTTTCAGGGATAATCTCCATTTTTCCATCGTCGTTGTATTTCCAGCCAACGCCTTCCACGCCCTTTTCCAGGCTCATGGAGACCTCAGGCTGAGCCATATATTCGGCCAGCCGAACCGACGCCACAGGATATTTGTTGTCCTTGAAAATCATATAGTTCATCGGGAAGGAAGACCCCTTCACCTGCGCGCGGATATACGGTTCTTTTCCATTCTCCGGCTCCAAAGGAGCCATGGGATAATACCATTTGCCCGCATCCGTGGTATTGGCATTGGTAAAAGCGGTAAAGGCGCCCGCAATAGGCGGATCGGAAGAAGTAGCCGCGGCATACGCCGCCCAGTCATCGGTAAAAGCTTCCGGTTTTATGAGGCTTTCTTCATACATGGTGCGCAAATACTTCAGGGGCTCTTTGATATCAGGATTTATGGCCTGGCAGACGACCTTGCCGTCTTCCACCGCCAAATAGGAATCGTCGTATGCATATACGCCGAAGGCGGCATATATATCAAACTGACCGCCGATAAATTCCCCATACCGCATATAATGGGGCGTCACATTTTCCGGGATGCTCCCCGTTCCCGCATTATCCCGAAAGGCTCTGAGAACATTCAAATACTCCGTTGTGGTGGTAGGCATTTCTAATTTCAGCTCATCCAGCCACTGCTTGTTGATATACCACTGATCCCGCAGATTATAAGAGGTCTCGTCCAGGTATACATAGGGGAAGGAATACATTTTCCCATCCTTGTATTTGACCTGCACCGCAATATCCGGGTTTTCCTCCAAAAACGCTTTATAAGTGGGGGCATATTCCAAATACCCATCAATGCTGATCACGTCCCCCGCCTCTATGGCGTCCGTCTTCTGCGTCCCGTTGCAGTCCAGCCTCCATGCGATATCGGGATAGGTCCGGCTGGCAAACAGCAGGTTCGCCTTTTCCGGGTCGCTGTAAACCTCGAATTCCAGGTCTATCCCTGTCTCTTCCTGCAGCTTTTTCAGGGTTTTGTTTTCATCGAGATTTTCAATAGAACCGGAGGAATACCAGGTTGCAATCTTTAAAGCAACCGGTTCCTTTACAATGGGATATCCTTCAGCATTGGTCGCGCCGCCATCCAGCGTCCCATCTTCACCCGCAGCCGGGCTGCTGTCCGATGTGTTTTCTGTTCCTTCGCTGCAGCCGCTGCATATGCAGAGCAGCAGTGCCAGTACGGCGGATGTCATCCTGCGCATCCTGCGGAATTTTTTCATTGTTTCTCCTCCTTAGCAATAGAATACTTTTGGAAATTAATGGATAAAAAAGATAATTTCTAATATATATTTTCATCAAATACTCTATTAATTTCCAAATATATACGATTTCTATATCTTTATTATATAAATTTTCCGACTTTATAAAATCAATCCTGCGGACATATATTTATCTTTTTCGGACTTTATGAAATAAAAAGAAAGACGCCTTCCGCCAGGCGGAAAGCGCCTTTTTCCCTCTGCATGCCCTCTGCAGTATACGGCATACTGCGATGCAGTTATACAGCGATATAGTGATATAGTTATACAGTATACAGATTACAGCATGCCGAAGACGGCAGACGACCAGGCTGCCAGGCAGCCAGGCGGCCAATCGCAGACCGCGTACTGCAACTGCAGACTGAATACTGCATACGGCATACAGCTTTGCCGTATTTCATCCGCAGCCACGCACAATGCGCGGCCTGCCGGTCATTCCGTTCTGCCGTCTATGCTGTCTATGCCGCTTATTCTGTTTATTCTGTCTGTTCTGCTTGCGTTGTTTACGCTGAAATGCTCCTTCTGTATTTTCCCGGCGGCATCCCTTCCATCTGCCGGAAAAACCTGCTGAAATAGTATTCATTGCAGAATCCCAGGACCTCGGAGACCTCCGCTATGCTGTACTCCGGATTTTTCAGCAGTTCCTTTGCCTTTTCGACCCGCATTCCCATCAGGTATTCCCGCGTGTTTTTCCCCCTGCAGTGAAATATCGTTCTTCCCACTTGCTTTGCGCTCAAATTCATATATTTCGCTATTTCCTCAACCGATATCCTGCGGTCGAGGCGGCCGGTCACGAAACTCTCGATCTTCTCCATCCTGTCCAGAAACACATTCTTCTTTTTCGGTATATTGTATTCCGCTTCATCCTCGCCCCTCATCTGCCGGGCCGTCAGCATGAGGGCTGAAAGGAGGTTCCCCTGGATCACCGTAAGAAACCCTTTCTTTTTGCAGATAGACTCCTCTACAGACATCTTCAGAAGCGTGCTTATGCTGTCGGAAACCGGCACCAGCATATGTCTTTCCGGCGTAAGCCGCCTTTTCAGAAGCGCCGCTTCCCCGCTTTTCCCCGTCTCGGAAACCGAATAGTTCACGACCACCTTATAGAAGGGCTGCCGGTCCTCCGTTTCGCTCAGCCTGTGCCGCACGCCGCCGGGGATGATCACAGCTTCCCCTTCCTTTACCAGAACGGTCCCGCCGTCAAATATGACCTGGACGGCGCCCTCCATCAGGTAGTGTATCTCCGTACCTCTATGGTAATGCCAGGAACGGTTCGGCGGGCGCACCACATACATCGCCCGGAACCATTCTATGCTGATTTCCGTTCCGTTGATCTGCAGTCCCAGCTCCAGTTCATTCAACTGATTTATTTTAGAGATCCACTCCCGGTTCATCCGCCTCTATTCCTCCCAAAGGATCACTATCCTGTATAGGATCGGTGTGCACATCGATGCTCTGCAGACCAGACCGCATGATCCGGCGCCTGACCCAGGGCGTATACATAAACCATCTTTTTCGGATCTTCATCCAGAGCTTCAGCCGGAGTTTCCACGTTTTCCGGCGGTATTTTCCAGCGATATCCTCCGGCTCTTCGCCCTCCAGAAACGCGGCCGCCAAAAGGCTTCCGCTCAATATGGCGCTGCTGATCCCTTCAAAGGAGCTGGCGCTGATAAAGCCCGCCGCCTCGCCGATCAGATACACATTCTTTTCGCCGGTTATAAAATCAGCAGCTCTCCGCGGACGGTCAACCAAACAGGCCTCCGTCTTTTCCGGCTCTCCCAGCGTATAGCCGAGAAAGTCCTCCAGCCTTACCTTCTGCTTTTCAAATGCCGCCCGGCATCCTCCGGGCGAGAAACATCCTCCGTATATTACATAGGGGCCCTTATACATGAGCCAGGAACAGCTGTCGCTGGTCTGCGGGTCGAATATGCAGGAATAAAAAGGGTTTTTCCCCTCCGTGCTTTTGAACCACTGCTGAATAGCCACGTAACGGGAAATGCGGTCCCGGAAAAAGGTCCTGCGTACAATGGAATTGGCCCCGTCCGCTCCTACGAGCCGGCTGCAGCGGCAGACGATCTCCTTCCCCGCGGCGCGGATCCGAAGCCGGAAGCCGTCCTCCAGCCTCTCGGCCCGGAGGCATTTTCCTTCCACTATGTCCACCGTTTCCGGCACAAGGGACAGAAGCCACGTGTCAAAGGCGTAGCGGTCCATATTGAGATAATAGCGCTGGTAATACCGAACCATCCTCTTTTCCAAATCGATGGTCTTTACAGAAAAAATCTGCGGATCCGCCAGCACACTGTTTGGCAGAACCAAATCGAAATGGGCCAGCACCTTCTGAGCGTCCGGCGCAAGAAGTCCGCCGCAGGGCTTTCGGTTATAAACGCCCTGGCCGTCCACCAGAAGAATGCGCCTTCCCCCGGCAGCCGCCAGCCTGGCAAAGGTAGAGCCTGCAGGCCCCGCACCTATCACCGCAATATCGTAATCGTATTCCGGATGCATATCCTTCCACCCCCTGTTATCAATACAAACGCCTGAAAGGCGAAATTTTTCCGCATCAGCCCAATATATATCTCCATATCCCGACCTTCATTTTACGCCTTTTTTTCCTATCCGTATGTATCAGGAGGAATTTTCTTCGATCTTCCACCGTCCGATCCAGCGGCAGACTGCAGGCGCCCCGCGCCGGCGGAAGGAAAAAGGCCGGTGAAGCTCCTTCTGCCGGAATCCTGCGGCGCAAAAGCGGGGCTCCTCCGAAGAAGAGC
>URRG01000064.1 GCA_900550095.1 uncultured Oscillospiraceae bacterium | reverse complement strand
TGGTCAAAAGCATGGAGACAAAAAACTGGATACGCCGCGAACCGGTGGTGGTTTCAGGCGGCAAACGCGCCTATTCCCTCTATTTGACGGCAGAAGGAAACGATCTAGCCCAAAAAATCGAAAGCGTAGTTGAAAACCTTGAAAAAGCAGGGTTCCAAGGCTTTTCAGAAGCAGAAAAGGCATCCCTGCTTGTACTTCTGGGCCGAGTGGAAGAAAATCTCCTTCGGCTCCCATCTCCATTTTACGAGGTATCAGACACATGAAATATATCAGGAAAGAAATCCGCATCCAACGCCATGACCGGCAGCTTGTCGGGACCGCCTATCTTCCCCAGACAGGAGTCCCCGTTCCCACGGTTATCTTCAGCCATGGATATAACGGAAGTGGGGATGATTTTGCATCCAACAGCGAATATCTTGCCGAAAAGGGGATCGCTTCTTTCTGCCTGGACTTCTGCGGCGGTTCCGTAAAAAGCAGAAGCCAAGGACAGACCCGAGAGATGACAATCTTTTCTGAAACGGAGGATCTGTGCGCTGTGCTCAAAGAAACCGAAAAATGGAAATGGGTGAAAAGCGGTGCTGTTTTCCTCTTCGGAGGAAGCCAAGGCGGCTTCGTCTCCGCCTTGACAGCGGAAGCTTTGGGGGATAAAGTCCGCGGAATGATCCTTCTTTTCCCCGCCTTCTGCATCGCAGACAACTGGAACAAACGCTTTCTCACCATGGAAGAAATCCCCGAAACAATTGAATTCTGGGGAATGACGCTGGGGAAGCCCTTTTTTGAGACCCTGCAGGGATATTCCGTTTTTGATCACATTGGTTCCTACGAGGGAAATGTGCTCATTCTTCACGGAGACAGGGATCAGGTCGTAGATCTCTCCTACAGCCAAAAAGCCGCCGCTCTATACCCGCATGGCAGGCTCATCATATTCCCGGGAGAAGGGCATGGCTTTTCTGAAGACGGGGCCAGAAATGTCTCACGTATAACCCTTGAGTTTATACAGGAATCGCTCGATAAAAAAATCAAGAGCAACTTACGTAAGCGATCTCCTACAACTGTTTTTTCAAAGGAGGAAACGGTGAGATGGTATTATTTCCATCGCTAAAGGAGTCTGGTAGAAATGACAGTTTATACTAAACTAAAGGTTCTTGAAAATCTTCTAAAATGTATTGGTAATATTTATTTTTGGAAATACAGTTCTAATTTTGAATGCAACTATGCTAATTGCCCACATCCTGTTTTCTGGCAGAAATTTTTTCATTCTTATAATGTGAATAATGAGTTCTCTACCCATGGTTTTAGGGGATTCTATCGGCCTCCTGTGGATTATAGCGCCATATCCAAATCCTTCTTCACCAACCTTTGAAATCTGTATCATAGGTCCTGTTCTCTCAGCCAATATATCAAAACATTTTATTTTAAAACATCTTACGACTAAAGTTCCGTTACTAAAAGATGAGTTTCTCCGGCAATACCCACATCTTCCGATCATCCCGCGAACACAAATGCTCCAATACGGCATCATGCTCCATTACTGCCTGACAGGGAAGCAGATTTTAATCTCCGATTTAATTTTTCCTGTATTTTGCGAAGAAAATCAAAAAGTATACAGAGTAAAAATACTAATGATGATGAGCTCCGACCAGGAAATGCAGAATTTGAAAAGCTAATGCTGAAACTGGTAGAAGACGGGAATCTAAATTTTAAAAAAATACTTTACTCCAATTCAAAATATTTCCGTTGTTGCAAGTATTCCCCGGAAAACCCTTTGCGGCAATACAAGGATGAAGTGATTGTCAACATTACATTAATATCCCAAGCTACCATAAAGGGCGGGCTTGCCTACAGCAAAGCCTGCAATATAGCCGAAAACTATATTCAAATGGTCGAAAGCACGAATAGCGTATCTAAAATATCTTCATACAACCGTGAGGCTTAGGAGGATTACGTACGCAGTGTCCATATCTGCAAAAAACATGAAGTACTCTTCCGTTGTTCGTGCCTGTATGTATTATTTAGATGCCCATATTCTGGAAAAAATACATATGCGAAATGTTGCAAGGCAAATAGGCTACTCAGGCTATTATGTTACCTCACAGTTCAAAAAAGAAGTAGGTATCAGCGCTACAGAATATATTATTTAAAAGAAAATTGAATATGCAAAGCTGGAATTAGAATATTCTTCTTTTTCTATTGTTCAGATTTCTGAGATGCTAGGGTTTTCTACAAGCGCCTACTTCTCTTCTCTCTTCCATAAAAAGACTGGTATAACTCCTAGTGAATTTTGGTAAAAGAAACATATATGATAAATGTAAATGCTAAAACACAATCTTGTATTAATAAACATAATTTTTCTTTACGACCCATCAAGAAAGGACCTAGCAGTTGCCTGGTCCTTTCTTGTCCTATACGAAAAACCATATTTCAGTTACCCCAGTATACATCCTTTATTTCTCCATTTTCTGAAAACGATCCTGAGCAGACTGCACTGCCTCCAGCATACCTTCCACATTCATATTTCTAAGTTCAGCCAGGTAAGAACCCCATTCTTCTTCAATTTTCCCATTCATTACCCATTCAGCTGCCCTGCGATTGGCATACGGTAGGAGATCCGCCTGGACACGAGTAATTATATCGCTTTCTTCACTGGTATAAGTTAATCGAAGGCACTATACTTCTGAAGCGGATCTGATAAGAAGCATTCACCAGTTTATTGACTTCTATAACAATGAACGCCCACACTCCACCATACAGTATAAAACTTCAGAACAGAAGGAACAGGAATATTGGGACAAAAATAAAGAATCCTCATTAGAATGAGAATTCCGGGTTCAGAATAGATTCATTTTTATTTTTACACAGTGATTTTTCGAGTTTTACTTCTGGGTGTCCCGTTTTGGTAATAGAGAACGATCTTGAAAAAATGGCTTAAATGCTGGATTTATGACATAAAAAAGAGGCCGGAATTTGGATGTGTCATTTTTGAGTTCCAAATTCGACCTCTATTCAGTGGTGGAGATGGCGGGAATCGAACCCGCGTCCGAAAACCGCTTACCAAGGCTTTCTACGAGCGTAGCCTGTGTTTTGTCATTCCCTCTCTCCGGCGCCCACAGGCAGGCTCCGGAGTTCAGTAGCCTTTAGGTCATGATGCTGGTAAAGGCGTTCCAGCATTCACGTGCACCACTCATCGACGCCTTATCCCGGGCCGTGGTCCTCCCAGGTAAGACGGCAGCCTAATTAGGCTGCGTACGCAACAGTTTTGTTGTCGTTTAATTTTAAAGTTGCGGCTTTTATAGCGGGTCCGCGCCGCTGCTCGCTTACCAAGGCTTACAGCCCCCGTCGAAACCTTTACATCCCCATATGGGAACCGCTTTTCAGCGGTTCTTTTCTTTTATGGCCCGGTCAATATCCCGTTTGGCGTCACGGGCGGCCATATCGGCCCGTTTGTCATACAGTTTTTTGCCTTTGCAGAGACCTACCTGCACTTTTACAAGACTCCCTTTAAAGTAGAGAGAAAGGGGAATCAGGGAATAGCCATTTTGCTTTACAAGGCCGAAAAGCCGGAGGATCTCCTTTTTATGCAGAAGAAGCTTGCGCACACGAAGGGGATCTTTGTTAAAAATATTCCCGTGGTCATAGGGACTGATGTGCATCCCGTTGAGAAGGAGCTCTCCCTTTACCACCGAACACCAGGAATCTTTGAGATTACACTGGCCCCGCCGCAAGGATTTTACTTCTGTTCCGCAGAGCTCAATGCCTGCTTCCAGGCTTTCCTCCACAAAGTAATCATGGAAGGCTTTTTTGTTCTGCGCAATGGTTTTCAGGGAACTATTGGCCATACAAAGCCCTCCTTCCTTTGTGTTTTGCGCCGGATTTCTTCTTTCTGCGGCTTTTCATCAAAGAAAAGACCGCAGTTTTGTATCCCTCAGTATAGCATAAAGAGAGGAGAGAGGCAAGCGAAACCTGTCAGATTTCGTTGCGCCCCTCAATCGCCCGGGAAAGGGTCACTTCATCTGCGTATTCCAGATCGCCGCCAACAGGGATCCCGTAGGCCAGCCGGGTCACTTTGATCCCCATGGGCTTGAGCAGGCGAGAGATGTACATGGCTGTGGCCTCGCCCTCCACAGTGGGGTTGGTAGCCATAATGACTTCTTTCACCTCATTGTTGGAAAGCCGGGCCAGAAGCTCTTTGATGCAGAGCTGATCCGGCCCCACGCCGCTCAGCGGGGAGATCGCCCCGTGCAGCACATGGTATACCGCGTGAAATTCATGGGTCCTTTCCAGGGCCATGACATCCCTTGGATCCTCCACTACGCAGATCACGCTTTTGTCCCGTTCTTCATTCCGGCAGATGGGGCAGAGCTCCTGATCCGTCAGATTGCAGCAGATGCGGCAGTAATGGATTTTTTCATGGGCGTCCAATATGGAGGACGCCAGTTCTTCCGCCTTTTCCTTTGAGAGGCCGATTACGTGGTATGCCAGGCGCTGAGCGCTTTTATGCCCGATTCCCGGCAGGGATTCAAATTCATCCACCAGCCGGGAAAGGGGCGCGACTGTGTAGGAGGCCATATCAGAATATACCGGGCATATTCAGCCCGCCGGAAAGCTTTTCCATGCGCTCTTCCTTGTCGGCTGCCGCCGCGCGGAGAGCCTCGTTCACAGCGGCGATCACCAAATCGCTGAGCATTTCCGTATCCTCCGGATCCACCACTTCGGGCTTAAGCTCAATGGATTTGACTTCCATCTTTCCGGTAACGACAGCCTTTACCGCGTCTCCGCCTGAGGTAGCGCTATATTCCTTTTCTTCCAGCTCTGCCGTGGCCTTATCCATTTCCTCCTGCAGCTTCTGAGCCTGCCTGGCCAGCTGCTGCAGATTGGCGGCTCCGCCTCCGCCGTATCCCTGAGGCAATCTTGCTTTCATAGTAATTCCTCCTGTTATAGGTTCTTTTCTGAAAATGATATGTGAAAAATCCGCCGCGCTGACCGCAGACGGTTTTCGCCTCGTTTCTGAGGGGCTGTTTTACTTCTCTACGACCTCTATTCCCGCTTCCCGGGCTTTTCCGGCCAGTTCTGCCAGAGGATCTGCTTCCTCTTGGACTGCAGGGGAGGAAGCGGGTTTATAGGGCCCGAGCTTATAGACCTTGCCTGTGACCTGCTGGATAACGTCCCGCATCTTGTCCCGCTGGGAGGATTTCCGCAACAGCTCGAAGGCCATTTCTCTGGGAGCATCGATCAGGACGTAGTCGCCGCTCACATAGGCGCTGGAACCGGTAAATGCGGCGGATATCGCCGCCGAATACTCTTTTAGAATCTGCAAAATTTCCGGCCATTCCGCAAGTCTGCGGGCGTTGGCCATGAGCTCGGCTGCCGACGCAGGTCTTGATGGAGCTGCTTTTCGGGCAGTGGGAGCCTGGTCTGCTCCGGCTGTCGGTTCAGGCGGAGCGGCGGCAGGAATTTCCACAGGCGTGTGCAGAGGGACAGAAACACCGGGGGATACTTCGGGAGAACGGGTGCTCTCTTGCTCGGGCTCTCTATCTGAGCTGCCGGCTTCTGCAGGAGGCACGGGTTCTGTCTGCTTTGACTGTGCCGTCTGTACGGTTTGCACCGCTCGAGGTGCTCCCCGTTCCAAAGCCTCGATCCGGCGGATGACCGCATCCATGGAGGAATCCAGCTCCGGCGCGCAGAGCTTCAAAAGAGTTATCTCCATTTCGATGCGCCGGTCGGCTCCGCGGCTCATATGCTCCAGAGCTTCCTGCAGAAGATTCAAAGCGTGCAGGATAGCGGGGAGAGGGCTTCTGAGAGCCTGCCCGGTAAGCCGGACATATTCCTCCTCTGATACAGCCAGCATATTGCGGGCGTCCCGCATGGTTTTGATCAGCATCAGAGAGCGGTAATGAGAAGAAAGCTCTTCGCAGAGGCGGGCCATGTCCTTTGAACCGGAGTACAGCCCGTCGATCTGCTCCAAAGCGGCGGCGGAATCCCGCCGCTCCACGGCCTCTGCCAGTGAGAAAAGGTGATCTCTGCCCACCATGCCGGTGGCCTCCGTCACGACGGAAACGGTGATCTCCTTTTCCCGGCCCAGGCATTGATCCAGAAGGGAGTATGCGTCGCGCATGGCGCCGTCTGCCAGGCGTGCCAGAAGAAGGGCGGCCTCCTCATCCAGATGAGCCCCCTCTTCCTCCGCTACAAAGGAAAGCTGCTGTGCGATTTCCTCCGGCGGGATCCGGCGGAAATTGAACCGCTGGCACCGCGAAAGGATGGTGGCGGGGATTTTGTGCACTTCGGTGGTCCCCAGGATGAAGATCACATGGGCGGGGGGCTCCTCCAGTGTCTTTAAAAGGGCGTTGAAGGCGCCTATGGAGAGCATGTGGACCTCGTCTATGATATACACCCTGTACCTGGCGGCGGCAGGCGTAAAGCCGGCTTCCTCCCGGAGGGTACGGATGCTGTCTACTCCGTTGTTGCTGGCGGCGTCGATTTCCACCACATCCATCACGGAACCGTTGTCTATGCCCTCGCAGATCTCACAGGAACCGCAGGGATCGCCGTCTTTTGGGCGCAGACAGTTCACGGCCTTGGCCAGGATCCTGGCGCAGGTGGTCTTGCCTGTTCCGCGGGAGCCGGTAAACAGATATGCATGGGCAATACGCCCGGCTTCCAGCTCATTCTGCAGGGTTACAGTCACCTGAGGCTGTCCTACGACCTCTGAGAACGTCTTAGGCCGCCATTTCCGGTATAGAACCTGATACATTCCTTTCACCAGCTTTCCCTTTCTTCCGGCTTCGGTCTTTTCCTCAAGCCATATGCCGCCGGAATGCCCCCGGCCTTTTTGGAATCCGGGCAAAAAAAACAAGACAGACCGCACCGCGGCTGCCATACACCCGGATATGCAGACGGACAGACAACCTGCATCGCACAGAGAAAACCGCTTAATGCTGCTCGGTTCCCCGCCTGACATGGTTCACGGCGCTCCGCCGCACAGAGCCCGCCCGCCTGCATATCCCGATGTATGCATTTCTGCCTTGCTTTTCTTTCATAACTTCTTTATTATATACGATTCTGGGCGTTTTGACAAGCGTATACCGGAATTTTTTCCGCGAAACGGGGCAGAGCTGCGCCCTTCCTGGAAGAAGCGCGGGAAACCACGTGTGACATGAAAGGCGGAACCATCGCCTTTTCGCTCCCTGCTCAAAAACAGCGGAGAACCGTCCGGTCTGGAGACGTCCGCTCTGAGAAAAAAGTTTCATCTGCGGCGAAAATTTGCTGTTACAGTTTCTTAACGTTCCATTACAGAAAAGTAACTGTACTTCTTTGTGCCTGGGATCTATACTGAAGATGTCGGAAGACATAGAAACATGTCGATTCAGCGGTCTGACACAGACTATTTTCCCAGGAAAGTGCCGGGAAGGAAAGGATGAGACACGTGAGCGAAAAACAGAATCACGATCCCATAGAAATGGTTGACATATATACTGTACGCAATAGGGGCAACACGGGTAATGCGGGCGGACAGCCTGAATCCCGTGCGCAGCATGCACATGGATATACCGGTGGAAAAGGCGGCCTCTCTCAAGCTCCGAAGGGCAGGGGCCGCCCGAAAAAACGGGGGACGAATCCTCTGCTGTTCCGTTCTCTGTCCGTGGCGCTTTCCGCTGCGGCTGTCCTGGTAGCCTTCGGGCTGGTGCTGAAGGGCAGCTTTTCTGAAAGCCTGCCTGTGGAATCCTCCGGAAGCCGGACGGCCTCCCTTACTATATCTTCCGGCGGCGGACAGAAGGAGCCTTCACAGAGGCCCGCCGCGGGCGCTGCTGCCGGGAGCTCTCTGGGGGAGCCCTCTTCATCGCAAAAACCGGAACCTCCTTCCCGGGAGAACGAAGGGCAGGGAGCGGTTTCAAAGCCTGAGCAGGGGGGAAAGAAGGAGCCTGCTTCTTCTCAAAGCGGCGGGAACGCCCCGTCTAAGGAGCAGGGAACCTCTTCCTCTGCAAAACCCGATTCTTCTTCCGGCGCTTCCGGCGAAAAGGGGAATGCGGGAAACAAGCAGGATCCGTATCCTCAGCTGTATGTGGAAAAGCCGGAGTATGTCCCTCATCAGGAAGGGGACAAAGTGGTGTATCTGACTTTTGACGACGGCCCCTCCGATTACACCATACCGCTTTTGGATGTGTTGGACCGGTACGGGGTCAAAGCTACGTTTTTCGACGTGGGCATCCATTCGGAAACAGCCGAGCAGGCGATGAAGGAAACCGTCCGCCGTGGGCACACTCTGGCCGTTCATTCCTATACCCACGATTTTCACACCATTTATCAGTCCACAGAGGCCTTTCTGCAGGATTTTAAAAAGGAACGGGATTATATTCATTCGGTGACAGGGGTGGAGCCCACCATTTTCCGCTTTGCAGGGGGCAGCATCAACAGCTTTAATAAGCAGACCGCTAAGGGCATCATCGAAGAGATGGAGCGCCGCGGTTACACCTATTACGACTGGAACGTGGATTCTCAGGACGCTACGGGGAACAATATCCCCACGCAGCAGATCTTCAATAATGTGATAGGCGGCGTAAGAGGGAAGGAAAAAGCCATTGTGCTTATGCACAATACCAACGCAAAGCGGACTACTCTGGAAATCCTGCCGGATGTCATTGAGGAGCTGCAGAGAATGGGGTACCGTTTCGACGTTCTGGACAACACGGTAGAGCCGATCAATTTCCGCGTTCCGGGATGATGCAGATCCCTATGGATCCGCTGATTCTCCGGTATTGCGGTCAGCGCAGCGTATACCGATACCTCCTCCATATACAGCCGGGTCAGCCGGACAAAGAAAGGGGCGTTCCAACTGGGGCGCTCCTTTCTTTGATCTTGACCGCTGTGAAAATCCACAGCGCAGAACGGTACCCGATACGAGAACATGAATATGATGCCCGAACCGGCGAAAAGGGCCTGAACAGATGTGTCCTCCCGACAGACTGCGGGCAGCGGTATATGGAAACCGGGCCTCTCTTTTATTCAGAGGGCCCGGCTTTTGTTTGGAGCCTTGCCCGAAACAGAACCTCTTCTGCGGCTTTTGCCGCGGAGAGAGCGGTCACGTCGATTACAGGGTAGGAGACCTGGGAAAAAGCTTTTCTCGAATCCTGCAGGGCGGTCTGTATCCGCCTTTCGCTGCGTCCGTCCTTTTGCATGCGGCGGAGATTTTCTGTTTCTTCACACCACAGAAGAAAGGGAACGAAATGAAAGCGGGCGTGGGAAAGGGCCTTCTCCACCAGGCTGAATACCTCCCGGCGTCTGCCGTGAAAGCCGTATGTAAAGAGAACGGTATCCACCAGAGGGCAGTCCAGGTAGCTGAGGAGCATGGAGCTGATATTGCGGGCTACGGTGGGGACGGTATCGTCGTTGAGCACAAAGG
>URRG01000063.1 GCA_900550095.1 uncultured Oscillospiraceae bacterium | reverse complement strand
GCGGGAACCTTCATGGCATTCAATTCCCTCTGCTGGACCCTCTGCCAGCCCATGCGCATGCTGGGCATGCTGATGAACGATACCCAGAGATTCTTCGCCAGCATCAACAAGGTGATCGAGCTGTATTACAGCCAGCCGGACATCAAGAGCCCTCCGGATGCTGTGAAAAAGAAGGAAGCCGTCAGGGGGCGCATCCGCTTCGAGAATGTTTCCCTTACGATGCACGGGAGCCCTGTTCTGAAGAACATCGATCTGGAAATCGAGGAGGGGGAGACGGTGGCCGTCATGGGCGCCACAGGCTCCGGAAAAACCACGCTTATCAATTGTATCCCGCGGTTTGTGGACGTCACCTCCGGCAGAGTCCTGATCGACGGGGTAGACGTGCGGGATTACGAGCTCAATACCCTTCGGAGGAATATCGGTCTTGCCAGCCAGGATGTTTTTCTTTTCTCCGACACGGTGGACGGAAACATCGCCTACGGCAACCTGAAGCTCTCAGAAGAGGAGACGGCCCGCTTTGCCAAGCTGGCGGCGGTGGACTTCATCGATAAGATGACCGACGGCTTCGACACCATCATTGGCGAAAGGGGAACGGGCCTTTCGGGCGGACAGAAACAGAGGATCGCCCTGGCCAGGGCCCTGGCCGTACGGCCTCCTATCCTGATCCTGGACGACACCACTTCGGCCCTTGACCTGGAAACGGAAAAATATATTCAGCAGAGCCTGCGGGAGCTCGATTTCCCCTGCACAAAGATCATGGTGGCCCAGCGTATCTCCACCACCCGCCAGGCCGACAAGATCGTGATCCTCAACAACGGGCGCATCGCCGAGATGGGGACGCACGAGGAGCTTCTGGAGCGGAAGGGCTATTATTACGATGTATTCTGCCTGCAGAACGGCATTCCCAACGAAAAGCTGGAAAAGGAGGGAGCATAAATGGCCAGAAACCGGTTTGACGTGGATGAAAAGTTTGAATCCTATAATATAGGTCATCTGCGGCGTTCCCTGGTATATATCCGCCGGCACGCCAAGATCATGGTTATCTCTCTTATCTTTTCTGCTATTGCGGTTATCTGTTCCCTGATCACTCCCAAGATCGTGGGGTATGCGGTGGACAATACCATCCCCAATAAGGATGTGGCCCAGCTCTTTATGCTGGCGGGCTGCATGGCGGTGCTTATCGCGCTCAATATCCTCTTTTCCCTGCTTCGTTCCAAGCAGATGATCAAGGTGGGCCAGCAGATCGTGTACGATATCCGCAAGGATTTGTTCCAACATCTGCAGAAGCTCCCCTTCCAGTATTACGACGACCGGCCCCACGGAAAGATCCTGGTGCGCATCATCAACTATGTGAACAACGTATCCGACATGCTTTCCAACGGCATCATCAACTTTTTCCTGGAAATCTTCAATATTATCTTCATTGTGGGCTTTATGTTCAGCACTCATGTTCAGCTTACGCTGGTGGTCCTGGCCGGTGTGCCTGTGCTGGGAATTATCCTCATCATCCAGAAACCCCGGCAGCGGAGGGCTTGGCGTGCGGTGAACAACAAGAGCTCCAACATGAACGCCTATTTCCAGGAGAGCATCGACGGCACAAAGATCACCCAGAGCTTCACCCGGCAGGAGGAAAACGCCAAAATTTTTGAGAAGCTGAATTCCGCCAACAAGAAGGCGGTCATGCGGGCTTCCATGCTTTCCAATACTGTGCCGTGGTTTGTGGACAATATCTCTGTGATCGTGATCGGGCTGATGTATCTTACGGGCATTGCCTGGTCCTCCCCTGCGGTGACCTTCGGCGTCCTGGTAGTCATGGGCGACTACGCGTGGCGGCTCTGGCAGCCGATCCTGAATATCTCCAACCTGTATAACCAGCTCATCAACACGCTGGCCTATCTGGAGCGCATCTTTGAGACCATGGACGAACCCGTCACCGTGGACGACCTGCCAGGCGCCACGGAGATGAAGCCTATTGAAGGCAACGTGCAGTTCAAGGATGTGACCTTCTCCTATGACGGCGAGGTAAATGTTCTGGAGCACATGAATCTGGATGTGAAGGCGGGCCAGAGCATCGCGTTGGTGGGTCCCACGGGCGCGGGCAAGACCACCATAGTGAATCTGATTTCCCGCTTCTACAACCTGACTGGGGGAGAGGTGGACATCGACGGCACGGATATCTCCACCGTCACGCTCCATTCCCTGCGTTCCCAGATGGGAATCATGCTGCAGGACAGCTTCATTTTCTCCGGCACCATACTGGACAATATCCGCTACAGCAAGCTGGACGCCACCATGGAAGAGGTCAAGCGGGCCTGTCATATCGTCTGCGCGGATGAATTCATCGAGGAAATGGAGGATGGCTACAACACCCAGGTACAGGAAAAGGGCAGCCGCCTTTCCCAGGGCCAGCGGCAGCTGATCGCTTTCGCCCGCACCATCCTGCGGGATCCCAGGATCCTGATTTTGGATGAGGCTACCTCTTCCATCGACGTAAAGACGGAAAAGCAGCTGCAGGAAGGCTTGCAGAACATGCTCAAGGGCCGGACCTCCTTTATTGTCGCGCATCGTCTTTCTACGATCCGAAACTGCGACAGGATCCTGTATATTTCCGATAAGGGGATCCTGGAAAGCGGTTCCCACGACGAGCTGATGGCAAAGAAGGGGCTTTACTACAAGCTCTATCTTTCCCAGACAGACGAAGAGGCCAAAGAGGCCGGTTGATTTGCATCGGCCTGTATTTTGGTTATCCATAGCGGGTTTACAGGTTTTACTGCCTCCTGCCATGAAATGTCCGCTTTGATTTTGCACTCCCTAGGGACTGATACTGTTTACCGGCGGCTGCCAAAGTCAGGCAGCCGCCGGTTTTCCTTTGTGATGCCGGCTGAATATTGGAATTGTTCTCTTCTCGGGTGCAAAAATTGCTTTCACAAGAGAGGAAAGGATTGCAAGGCCGGCCGGTTCCATACTATAATGGATGATACTAAAGATCGGACAGGGCGCTTTGCCGGTGACGGCAGCATTCCTGATTCTGAAGGAGGAATCATAAAATGAAAGCAACGGAAAACACAAATATTCCAAGGATTCGGATCTATACGGACGAGAGGGAGGCCCCAAAGGGGGATCTCTTCGGCATTTTTTTTGAAGACATCAACTATTCGGCGGATGGAGGCGTCTATCCGGAAATGCTGCAGAACGGCTCCTTTGAATTTTCGGAGGACGACACGCAGGGGAAGGATTTTTCCCCCTTTTCCTTTTGGGAGTCTGTGGAGGAGGGAGGCGCGAAGGTACGGCTTTCCGCACGGCAGAGGGAAACGCTTTTCCCCCGCAATCCCGGCAGCGCTTATGTGGAGATTCTGGAGAGCGGAAAACGGGCCGGCCTGCAAAACACAGGTTTTGATACGGGCATTTCCCTTGTAAAGGGGGAAAGGTATGTTTTCTCCATGTATATGAAGGGGGAAAAAGGCTTCCCCGTAGAGGTCTCTCTGGATTCTGCGGAGGGGGAGGTCTATGTGTCCGCTTCTTTTCAGGCGGATGCGGAGTGGAAGCGCTTCAGCGCGGTATTCACAGCGCCGGCTACGGACTGTTCGGCGAGGCTTTCCGTCTGCGGAGCCCAAAAGGGCGGGTTCTCCCTGGACGCCGTTTCCCTGAAGCCTGAGAAAACCTTCTGCGGCCACGGCCTGCGGGAGGATCTCTGCCGGAAGCTTCTGGAGCTTAAGCCCCGTTTCATGCGCTTCCCCGGCGGATGCCTGATCCACGGGGGCAATCTGGACCCGGAATCCCGCGGTTCCATGTACCGCTGGAAGAACACCCTGGGCCCCTGGGAAAACAGGCCTCTCCGTTGTCCGGGGTCGGGCCATTACCACCAGTCCCTCGGGCTGGGGTACTACGAGTATTTCCAGCTCTGTGAGGATATCGGGGCCGAACCTCTTCCCGTCCTGCCCGCGGCCTATAACCCTCACACCCGGGAGGCGGCTCCTCTGGATGAGCTCCAGCCCTGGATCGACGACGCTCTCGACCTGATTGAGTTCGCCAACGGGGACGTATCCACCAAATGGGGCGCCGTCAGGGCGGAGATGGGCCATCCGGCGCCGTTTAACATGAAGTACTTGGGGATCGGAAACGAAGAGGTGGGGGATCCCTTCTTCGAACGTTACCCCTATTTCCATAAGGCGGTCCGGGAAAAGCATCCGGAGATAAAGCTTATCAACAGCGCGGGGCCCTTCCCTGCCGGTTCGGAATACGACAAGGGCTGGAAATCCGCCCGGGAGTGGGGTTCCGACTATGTGGACGAGCATTACTACACGTCCCCGGAGTGGATGCTGGCAAATGTGCACAGGTACGACAGCTTTGACTCCAGGGGGCCGAAGGTGTTCCTGGGGGAATATGCCAGCTGGGGCAGCACCTTCTGGAACGCCCTCTGTGAGGCCGTATATATGACCGGGCTGGAGAATAACGTCCCCGCTGTGGGGCTGGCCTGCTATGCGCCTCTCTTTGCCCACACGGCTTACGGAGGCTGGAGACCGGATTTGATCTATTTCAACAACCATGCCTCCTTCGGTTCGGCCCCGTATTATGTGCAGCAGCTCTTTATGCACCACCAGGGGGATTGGAAGCTGAAGGCGGAGACGGAATCCTGGCCGGAAGCCGCAAAGCCGCCGAAAACCGCTCTGACGGGCAATCTGGAGGCTGCCGTCCGGGAATCTGTGATGGAGCTTTCGGAGCTCTGCGCCGTGAACCCGGATACGGGCGAAAAACGGGAATTCCCTGGTTTTACCGTGGGCGGGGAGGAAACGGAGCACTCTATCGGCCACATGGACTGGGAGAATTTCACCCTTACGGCCAAGCTCAAAAAGATAAGCGGCAAGAGCGGCCTTTACCTGCGGTTCGCCATGCCGGAGGACAAGAGCTTCATCTTCACCTGGGAGGTGGGAGGCTGGGAGAATCAGGACTGCCTCATCCGTTCGGAGATACGCGGAAGGCACACCGTGCTCACCCAGCAGGATTTTGCCCTTGAGACAGGCAGGACGTATGACCTGCGCATGGAGGTTAGGGGTAGGCATGTCCGCACCTTTGTAGACGGCGTTCTGCAGAATGAAGGGGAGGACGTACAGCCTTCCATAGAGCCTCTCTATTGGAGCGCTTCTGAAGAGAAGGGAGATATCATCCTGAAAGCGGTGAATGCGTCGGAAGAAGCCTTTGTGCCGGAAATCTGCTTGGAAGGCTTTGAGGAAGCCGCGCTGGAGGGCGAGGCGTATACGTATGCAAGCGGCGATATGGACGCGGAGAATTCCTATGACGCGCCGGAAAAGCTCAGGCCCTCACAGGCTCCCTTCAAAGCGGAGAGCGGAAGATTTTCATACGCCTTCCCCGCGCGTTCCGTGACCGTCCTGCGGATGCGCAGGGCCTGAACGGCTGAAAAGACGCTGTGTATAAAGCCGGAGCGGCGTGCCTGCGCGGCCGCCGCTCCTTGATTTGGCCGCCGGTTTTTCTTCTGGCTCCATACATTGACAAAGACGTGAATAGATGTTACAGTATGAACGGGCCGGTATGAATGCCGGTTCGGCTTCCGGGGTGAGGCCGGTCTTTTGTATGCCTGAAATGGTGTAGAAATTTGGGCATGGCTTATATTGCGGCAAAAAAAGAAAAAGACGCTGTTTATCAGCGTCTGGCATGGGATATATGCAATTTTGAAGGCGAAGGATATAGTACAGGTTTTCGTTCGGGAAACCGGGGATTGCAGCCGGAGAAGCCGGGTTCCATACCTGCCGGCAGTATGCAGACGGCATAAAAAACGGAGAAAGGTTCCGTTTTTATATTGACAGCAAAGGAAGGAGTCCACTTATGAAAAAAATCATATCTATTTTGTTGGCGCTGAGCATGGCTGCGGCAGTGGCGGTTTCCGCCGTCGGCTGCGGCGTGACGCCTCCTCCGGCCGTGTCCGCTTCCCAGGCGGACGATGATTCCGACGCCTTGGACGCATCGGAAGAAGAGTCTTCCGAAGAGCCGGAATCCTCTGAGGAGGAACCGGAGTCTTCCGAGCCGGAGGAATCCTCTGAGCCCGAGTCTTCTGAGGAGGGATCCACGAGCTCCCCTTTCACAATGAAATACAGCACGATAGAGGACTATGTAAACTCCGATCTTCTCCAGAGTCAGCTGGAATCTATGATAAACGCGTATAAAGAGTCCGGCATTGATATCAAGGTATACGGCGAAGGAAATAAGCTGATCTATCTGTGCGTAATTTCCGATGAATACGCCGCTATTGACGGAATGGCCGAGACCTTGGAGGAAGGGCTCGAGGATCAAGCCTCCACATATGAGTCGATAGCTTCTTCTTTGAAGCTGGCGGTGGACGTGGAGGATCCCGTAGTAGAAGTGCGGTATGAGTCGGAAAGCGGCAAGCTGCTTTGCTCCAAAGAGTATAGATCAAATTAAAAATACGATTGGTATAAGATGCTGAAAGGCGCGGCTCTTTTAGGGTGCCGCGCCTTTTTTGAGGTCATATGCCTGTTCAGAGCGAAAGGTTCTGGCTGCCCAACTTCACGGCTGGTTAAAGCGTTTCCTGGAAAAGATCCCATATATGCTGCGCAGATATGATGCAGGGATAAACGCGCAAAACAGCCCTCCATGTCCCGTTACGGGCCGTGGAGGGCATTTTTAATAGGTCTGCAAGGCAGGCTGGGAAGAGGTATTCGATCCTTCAGCCCTGGCCGGTGTAATCAAAATAAAATGAAAAGGGGCAGATCTTCCCCAAAAGGAAGAACTACCCCTTTTTGTGCTGCCGAAAAGCTAAAATGGCTCCGCCGGCTGAGCCGGTTTTCCATACATTCTGCGTCAAAGGGTTTCTCTCTCGCTTTGCCTCAATAGGTAAAGCGCTGCGTCAGAACGGGAGGCATATTGCTCTCTATAAGAGATTCTGACGATTGCTCCGGAGAAAATAAAAACAGTATAAAGAAGCCTCGAAGGGAGAAACGGGATTTCCGCCGGTTTTTACAGGGGCCGCTGATTCCAGATACGGCTTGTGGAGAGCCTGCGGGGAGGCAGCCGCCGTTTTCTTTTATTCCGTTTTGGTGCTTGACAAAAATACGAATTCGTATTATAAAGATATAATAAAGGAGGAAGTGCTATGGAAGACTCTTATGAGGCCATACGGCGGCTTATGCTGGCTATCAACAGGATAGACGGGAGCTACTATTTCAGCGCCAGAAAAATGGGCGTTAAGGAGAATACGCTGGCCCTGCTCTATGCGCTGGATGATGGCCGCCCACACTCGCAGAAGCAGATCTATGAGGATTGGCTGATTCCCAAGACCACTGTAAACACCGTTGTGAAGGAGCTGCGGGACGCAGGATATGTCACTCTTTTGGCGGAGGAGGCTTCCAGGGAGAAGATGATCCTTCTGACAGAAACGGGAAAAGCCTATACCCGGGAGATCCTGCAGAGGGTCTATGATGCGGAGCGGGCGGCCCTTGAGGCTACTCTTCAGGATTATCCGCCCGCATTCGTAGCCGCCTTTGAAGATTTCTCCCTGCATCTTTGCAGCGAATTTGAAAAAAGGATCGTACATCCAAAGAAATGAGAGGAACCGAGCTATGAATTCTGCAGCCCTGTTTTCAAAAACGCCGCCGCTGAAGCTTTTCTTTATCGCGTCTGTGCCGGGAGCGGTCAGCATGCTGGCTTCGGCGCTGTATCAGGTCATAGACGGCGTATTTGTAGGGCAGTATTTGGGTTCAACAGCCTTTGCGGCTTTGAATCTGGCCATGCCTTTTGTAATTATCAATTTTGCCCTTGCCGACCTCATCGGCGTGGGATCGGCGGTCCCTATTTCCATCTGTCTGGGCAGAAAGCAGGAGCAGGAGGCCAATGCCATATTCACCTGCGCCTGCATCATGATTGTGGGGACCGGCGCCTTGATAGGAGGCGTATTGTACGCCGCGGCCCCCGCTTTGATCCGGCTTATGGGGGCTGAAGGGGAGTTCGCGTCCCTTGCGGTGCAGTATCTGCGCGTGTATGCAATCTGCTCCCCTGTGACCACGATCGTTTTTGCCATGGATAATTTCCTGCGCATCTGCGGGATCATCCGGGGAAGCATGCTTTTGAATATCCTCATGTCGGCCCTGAGCGCCGTTTTGGAGTTTCTGTTTCTGGCGGTGTTCCGGTGGGGGATCTGGGCGGCGGCCCTGGCTACATGCTCCGGCATGTTCATCTGCGCGTTCCTTGCGCTGATCCCTTTCCTCAAGGGGCAGGCGCAGCTCCGTTTCTGCAGGCCGCGTTTTCATTGGGAGATGATCCGGCAGATCGTCGCCTGCGGGAGCCCCAATTTCCTGAACAATATAGCGGGCCGTATTACATCGATCCTGATGAATATGATCCTTGTCCGTCTGGGAGGCGAAGCGGCGGTTTCCGTTTACGGCGTCCTGATGTATGCGGACGGTTTTATCCAGCCCTTGCTTTACGGTATGTGCGACTCTCTCCAGCCGGCTGTGGGATACAACTGGGGAGCCGGAAAGTTCTCGCGGGTCCGGGCGATTGAAAAATGCTGCTTTACAGCCAGCGGGATTGTTTCCCTGCTGGCCGCCGGCCTGATCGTCTTTTTCCCGGAACAGATCACCCGGATGTTCATGGCCGACGCGAGCGGCGGATTTATGCAGACGGCTGTGACGGCGCTGCGTCTTTTCGGGATCACATATGTGACGAGGTGGTTTTCCTTTGCAACGCAGAGCTATATGCTGGCGGTTGAAAAGCCTTTGCCGGCATCAGCCATTTCCGTTTCCACGGCCCTTATTTTTCCGGTGCTACTCATCGTTCTGCTCTGGCCGCTGGGGCTGACGGGCATCTGGCTGAATTTTGCCGCTACTTCCGTGCTGGCGGCGGTCATGTCCGCGGGGATCCTTCTGAAGCTGAGGAAGGAACTCTGCAGGCCGGATCAGCCGTAGAAGCGGAAAAGAAACGGGTTCCCTGAGAGCCCGACAGAAATAAAGGGAGGTTTTCCCTCCGATTTGTAGAAAAACACCTTTGTGATTTTTTCCCTAAAGGCCTTATAATAAAAAAGAAACGTGTGGCATTCACTGCGTAAATCCAGTTGAATGCCGCGCGTTTTTATTTTGCGCGCAAATTCTGTCGGGCGCGGATATAAGGAGGAAAAAATATGCCAAAAAGTAAATTGCAGGGGTTTGTTTTCGGGGTCATCATGTCGTATGCCATGGCCTATGGGATGGAGGTCTACAACATAGCCATCCGGGAAGGCTTCCATCTGGCGGCAGGCAGTTTCAGCAGCATGACGAACACAGTCTTCTGGGAAGCGCTGAAGGAGGCTTCTTATATGGGGCTGCTGGTTCTCCTGTTTTCCAGCCTGTGGGGAAACCGGCTGGGTGCGGATTTTGCCGCCAGGCACTGTGACCCTCAGAAGGACAGCCCTTACATATGCCGGCTCCTGCGCCAGGCGGGGACAGTGGCCGTTA
>URRG01000062.1 GCA_900550095.1 uncultured Oscillospiraceae bacterium | reverse complement strand
TACCCGCCGGCCCGAAACCGATCACGAGAGGGCGCTTTTCCATCGGCCTGCCTGCAGGAAGCTCATACCGGTATGAAACGGCCTTCCCGATCTTGGGATCCTTTCCGCCCTTCCCCTCCGGGGCCTCGCATTCCACCGTGCAGATAAAATGCACATCATTCTTTTTCCGGGCGTCTACCGACCGTTTCACCATTCGCAGGTTTTGCACGGCCCGCTCCGGAACATGCAAACGTTTCGCCGCAGCCCGCCGCAGCTCCTCCTGTGTTCCTCCCAAAGGCAGAGTGATTTCCGAAATCCTATATACCGCCATGCGCTTTCCTCCATTCCGACGCGGCGGAGATTCCCGCCAGATACCCTGTGCTCCAGGCCCAGTGCAGGTTATAGCCGCCGCAGTCCCCATCTATATTGAGCAGCTCTCCCGCCAGGTACACACCCCTCTTCCGCCGGGATTCCATGGTCTGCAGGTTCACCTCCCGCAGAGGGATACCGCCGGCCGTAACCTGCGCCGCCTCCCAGCCCGCCGTGCCCGTTACAGGGAAACGGAAATCTTTGATTCCCCTCGCAACAGCCGCTATATCGCGGCCCTGCAGGCTCTCACAGAAGCCCTTCCTATCGGGAAGGCTCCTTTGCAGAACGGCCCTTCCCGCCTGCCGCGGCAGAATACCGTCCAGAAGCTCTTCCGCCGGCAGGATGCGGGAACGGCACCGCTCCCGCAGATACATGGAAATATCCCTTGCCGAGTATTCCGGCATAAGGTTGCAGGAAAGCACCCCCGTCTTTCCGCCCTTCTGCACATATTCCCCATAAGCGCGCGAAAGCTCGAATACACAGATCCCGGAAAGCCCCTTTTCTGTAAACTGGATCTCCCCCTCAGAAGAAGCTGCCTGGTGGCCGTCCAGAAGCAGGGTGACCCTCCCGCGGCACCGGACTCCTTTTAAGGCGGATACCAGTTTTTTTTCCGTTAAAAGCTGCACCAGAGAAGGAAAAGCCGGGACCACGGTATGCCCCATAGACCGAAGCAGTTCCCAGCCGGAACCGTTCCCGCCCAAAGAAGGATAAGAGAGACCCCCGCTCGCCAAAACAAGCCGCTCGGAGGCAAACGTCTCGCCGCCGCAGGAAATCCAAAACAAGCCGTTTCTTTCTCCAACAGAAGAGGCCTGTCTTTCGCAAAGAAGGGTCCCCCCATGTTCCCGAACCTTTTCCAGAAGAAGGGATAATACAGAAGCCGCCTGCAGGGAATATGGATACAGCCGCCCTTCTCCCTCTTCCCGAAGAACAAGCCCCATCCTGCGGAAAATCCCCTCCACCGCGCGGGGGGAAAACCGCTCCAGCAGAGGAGCTATTTTTTCCGTATCCCCATGGTATCTTTCCGGGGCCGCAAACCGGTTGGAAAGATTGCAGCGTCCGTTCCCCGTAGCCAGAAGACGCTTTCCCGGCTTTTTCTGGCCTTCCAGGAGAAGGATACGCGGAACCGGCCCCTTTTCGCCGGCGGCATAAGCAGCCATGAGCCCAGAAGCTCCCGCCCCGACCACGGCAATATCATATGTTTCCATATGCGTTCCTCACGTTCTGTCAAAATACCCTTTCCGGCCTGTCAAAAGGCGGCCTGACCGGCACTGCAGGCCGCTTCGCCGCCTCGATCCCCAGTCCGCGGGAAAGGGGCCGCTCTCCCCCATTCTCCGGAGCAGAACGGCAATAGGTTATATATTAAGTATAACATACTTTTTCCAAGAAATATACTGGCAGTCCGCCCGCATACGTAGTATACTGGAAACAGCGAATCGTGCCATCGGCATATGGATACCATTCCATGTAAAAAAGGAGGAATTTCTATGGATATCAAAGCTATTGTATCGCAGCTTACCCTGGAGGAAAAAGCCTCTCTCTGCTCCGGGATCGATTCCTGGCGGACAAAGCCTATTCCCCGTCTTTCCATCCCCTCAGCCGTGCTTTCAGACGGCCCCCACGGACTTCGAAAGGAGGTCAGCGGAGAAGACGGAAAGACCGTTACGGTGGAATCCGTCTGTTTCCCCACCGGAGGCGCCGCAGCCTGCTCCTTTGACCGTTCCCTCATCCGCCGGATGGGCGAGGCTTTGGGCGAAGAATGCCAGGCGGAAAACGTCCACGTTATTCTGGGGCCCGCTGTGAATATCAAACGCTCTCCCCTTTGCGGACGGAATTTCGAATACCTTTCGGAGGATCCCTATCTGGCCGGTGAAATGGCCGCCAGCTATATCCAGGGCGTGGAAAGCCAGGGCGTAGGAACCAGCCTGAAGCATTTCGCCGCCAACAACCAGGAAAACCGGCGCATGACCGTCAGCGCTGAGATCGACGAAAGGACCCTGCGGGAAATCTACCTGGCAGGCTTTGAAACGGCGGTCAAAAAAGGCAGGCCCGCCACCGTTATGTGCTCCTACAACAAGATAAACGGCGTGTATTCCAGCGAAAACAAACGGCTTTTAACCGACATCCTCCGGGAGGAATGGGGATTCGAGGGCCTGGTCATGAGCGACTGGGGCGCCGTGAACCGCCGTCCGGACGGTGTTCTGGCCGGGCTGGATCTGGAAATGCCCGCAAGCCACGGCGAAAACGACGCGGAGATCGTCCGGGCCGTGAAGGAAGGACGCCTTCGGGAAGAAGACGTGGATACCGCGGCGGAGCGCGTGCTTCAGCTTGTCTGCGATTCCATCGCAAAGGAAAAGAAGAGAAGCTCCTACAGCAAAGAGGAACACCACGCTCTGGCGCGGAAGATCGCCGCAGATTCCATGGTACTGCTGAAAAATGAAAACCATATCCTTCCGCTGAACCCAAACCAGAAGATCGCCTTTATCGGCAAATTTGCAGACACACCCCGTTACCAGGGAGGCGGAAGCTCCCACATCAACTGCTGCAGGATCACTGGAGCCCTGGAAGCGGCGGAGGCTATCTGCCCCGTTTCCTATGCGCAGGGCTATATTTTGGAGGAAGACCGCACAGACGAGGTCCTTCTGAAGGAAGCTGTGGAAGCGGCCAAAGCGGCAGAAGTGGCCGTCATTTTCGCCGGCCTGCCGGACGCTTTTGAAAGCGAGGGCTATGACCGGCCCCATATGAAAATGCCTCAGTGCCAGAACCGGCTGATCGAGGCTGTGTGCGAGGTGCAGAAGCACGTGGTCGTAGTGCTCCACAACGGCGCGCCCGTGGAAATGCCCTGGGCCGAAAAAGCAGAGGGCATCCTGGAATCCTACCTGGGCGGGCAGGCTGTCGGCGGCGCTCAGATCGATATTCTTTTCGGCAAGGTAAACCCTTCCGGCAAGCTGGCTGAGACGCTGCCTCTGAAGCTGAGCGACAACCCATCCTATCTCAATTTTCCAGGGGAAAAGGACCGGGTGGAATACCGGGAAGGGATCTTCGTGGGATACCGGTATTACGACAAGAAGGAGATGGAAGTTCTCTACCCCTTCGGCTACGGCCTCTCCTACACCACATTTTCATACAGCGGCCTGAAAGCGGACAAAACAGAAATGACCGACACGGATACGCTTCAGGTTTCCGTTACCGTAACGAACACGGGGGACCGCGCCGGAAAAGAGGTCGTCCAGCTGTATACAGGAAGTCTTCCCGGACCGGAAAAGGCCGCAATCCGTCCTATCCGGGAACTCAAAGGTTTTGAGAAGGTAGAGCTTCTGCCGGGAGAAAGCAAAGAGGTGACCTTTACCCTGGATAAGCGCGCCTTTGCCTTCTACGATCCGGAAATACCCGGCTGGTATGTAGAAGACGGCGCATATGAAATCTCAGTAGGAAAATCCTCCAGAGAGCTGACAGACTCTGTAAGGGTCACCGTGCATCCCGCCGCGCCTGTCCGCCCTAAATATACGATGGAATCCTCTATGGAAGACCTTCTGAAAAATGCAAAAGCAAGAGCCGGTTTTGAAACGCTTTTGGCAAAGCTCTTCCCCGGTGAGGATCCAAAGAAAAAGCTTCTGCTGCTGGAGGCTTCCATGAAGCAAACGCCCATACACTCTCTCTGCAGCTTTCATCCCAGTGTTACCCTGCGGGAACTGGAAGAAGTCGTAGAAAAGGCTAATCGCTGATTCTTTTCAACATACTCTCAAAAACGAACCTGTTTCCTTTTTAATAGCAGGGAAACAGGTTCGTTTTTTTACTGTTTTCTGTCAAAAACCCAATTTCCTAAAAAATCCCAAATATTTTTCAAAACCACTTTACAAAACATAACGGACATGATATAGTATAAACACAATAATAATAACGATTCTTATTTTAAGGAGAACCCCATGAACAAGCGCCAAAACTACAGCCGAAAACGGGAAGCGATACTCGACACTCTCCAGAGTACCAAAACACACCCCACGGCTGAGTGGGTGTATCTGCAGCTAAAAAATCAATATCCGGATCTAAGCTTGGGGACTGTTTACAGAAACCTCTCACAATTTAAAAAGGATGGAACCATTGTAAGCCTGGGCGTTGTAGGCGGGCAGGAGCATTTTGACGGCGATATTTCTCCTCATTCCCATTTTGTCTGCAGCCGGTGCGGCGCTGTTTTGGATGTGCCCAATGATCCAAATCTAGCCGCTATGTTGGGCCGCACATCTCTAGCGCTCAATGCCAATGTTGAAAGCTGCCGCATTCTTTTCCGCGGCGTTTGCTCTGATTGTTTGAAAAAGCAGTGACGCTTTTCAAAATACTACTTTTACATTTCATTTTATGGAGGTACTTATCATGAAAAAATTCGTATGTTCCGTATGCGGTTATGTCTATGAAGGTGAAACAGCCCCTGAGTTCTGCCCCCAGTGCAAGGCTCCTAAAGAGAAGTTCGTCGAGCAGAAGGGTTCTATGGAATGGGCTGCCGAGCATGTAGTCGGCGTTGCTCAGGGCGCCAGCGAGGATATCATGGCGGATCTGCGCGCTAATTTCCAGGGTGAATGCACCGAGGTCGGCATGTATCTGGCAATGGCTCGTGTGGCCCATCGTGAAGGATATCCCGAAATCGGCCTCTATTGGGAGAAGGCCGCTTACGAAGAGGCCGAGCATGCCGCCAAGTTTGCCGAGCTGCTGGGCGAAGTCGTAACTGACAGCACCAAAAAGAACTTGGAAATGCGTGTAGAGGCTGAAAACGGCGCTACCGCCGGCAAGTTCGATCTGGCAAAGCGCGCCAAGGCCGCTAATCTGGACGCTATCCACGACACCGTCCACGAGATGGCCCGCGACGAAGCCCGTCACGGCAAGGCTTTCGCCGGTTTGCTGGAAAGATATTTCGGCAAATAAGCTGTTGTTTTCTCAGGGACCATTCAGAAATGAGTGGTCCTTTTCTTTTTTCTCCCTGCCATGCTATACTATGCCTGAGGGATCGTTATAGCGCGATGGATGATCCGGCCTATGCCGCAAAAAGATGCATGGGAAATCTTTCATGTGATACATAAAGGGATCAATCCCTTTTATAACCGCATGGATGAACCAGTTTTTCCTGGATCCTCTGAGGTATCAATAGACAATTCTTACGCCGTATGCTGTGATGACGGCCGGATAATTAGGCATTTCCATTTCGGAGAAGACGGATAAATCCCCACAGAAGAAGAAAATCTATCTCCCCGATTATCTGCAGATAGAGCTTGATATGGATCTGAAGCTTTGCGATATAGGTAACGGCACAGCGTTTTAAAAAATGAGCTTTGCTTTCGCCAACAAAATACGGTCCATCGGCTCAGGCTTTTAATGACGTTCTTTTATGAAAGAACTGTCAAAATATATGAGCGATGTGGTTTTGTCAAACCCCTTCAAGTAACGAACGCCAACTTCAATGATCGGTTTTATAGCATGACAATCGTATAATTTGATATCCTGTGCTCGTCGCAGGTCATGGCAAGTTCTGCCGGTATCAAAAAGGAGTTCATCCTCATGCTGGAAGTATGGGGATGGACGTATGCGCCCAAGAGCTCGTTTCTTTGATATGGCTATCCCGATGCATTAAAAAAGCAGTTTGCAAAAAAGGGGGGTGTTTTTGAGGAAAAAAATCTGGAAGAGAATCTGTATCGTTTCCGTAATACTTTTTCTGCTATCTGTCGGAACTCTTATAGTCCTGTATGCCGGAGCGATGCTCTCAATACCACACACGCAGTCCTCTATAATCGGCGGTGCGGATTATCCGACTGCTGCTTTTATAATCGATACCGTATTGTTTCATTCTCCCTTTTTGTCTTTTCTTTTTGGTATTGGCATCTTGGCACTTCTTATATGTATCATTTCAGCGATTGCACTTACATATATTAAAATACATAAGTGAACTGCTTATATCAAAAGCAGTGCAGCGGCCAGAACAGAGTCTTCACTGAAATTTCCAGAAATTAGGGGATATTATACTATCATCAAAGTAAGCAGTTCAATTTCCTTGGTTCTGCTATACTATCCGCCTCTTCGTCCATTTTTCGGTATAAAAGGAGGATGCCTTCAGAAAATTGATTCCGAAGGCATCCTCTATTTACTGCCCCGCTATTTGCTTGGCATCATATTTACTCCTTTGGAGCAATCGACCAATTTCCATCGGCCATAACTTCAAAAAACGCCGCTCCGCCAGAGGGGATCACTGCTATTTGTTCACCGTTGTAGGGACCAATCTCATTTACCAGCAAATCTGTCCCTTCAGCAGTATACAAACGCACAGCAAAATTACTGCTTCCGTCGTGATTAAACGTCCATATGAGACTGGAATCCATAAAAATCGGGGTCACTGTATCGCCTTTCCCGGAGAAGGAATTCTCTAAGGTCGTTCCCAGCTTATCGATTGTGCATTCCCAATTTCCGTCGGCTGAAATGTTAAACATGTAGCTACCGCTATCGCCTAACAATACCGTGCCGTCATAGTTTCCGATCTCGTTCACCAAAAGCTCCCTGCTGCCGCTTTCAGGATATCCATGAACAATAAAATTGCTTCTTCCCGTATGTTTGAAATGAGCAACAAAAATGCCGTCATCGCCCAATTCTACGTCTGTAACGGCAGCATCTCCCGACCCGCTTTTTACAATAGGCTCAAAAAGCTCAAGCCCGCACCGGGAGCATGTTCCCCGCGTCGTAGTATGCCCCAAGGCCTTTCCTTCCTTTGCACCGCACACGTTGCAGGTTTTTGGCTCCGTACAAGTGGCCTCCTCCCACTTATGACCAGCCGCCGGAACCTTTTCGCCGCACCGGGAACAAGTCCCTCCTTCCGTACAGGTCACTTTAGCATCGTGGTAAAGGACCCCGCCTTCCGTTTCACCGCAGACGGTACATGTTTTCGGCTCCGTGCAGGTAGCATCCTTCCAGCTGTGGCCAAGCGCTTCTCCATCAGTTTCTCCACACCGTTCACAGGTTTTAGGCTCTGTGCAGGTGGCATCTTTCCACTCATGCCCAAGTGCCTCCCCCTCTGTAGCATTGCACAGGCTGCAGGTTTTGGGTTCGATACAGGTTGCTTCTTTCCACTCATGATTGCATGAACAAGCGGTAAAAAGACTGATACTGAATATAACCGCAGTCAGTACCAAACTCCATACCTTCTTGATTTTCATATAAGCTCCTCCTTTTGCGGCATTCGATATTTTGTGTTTTTCACGCCCTATGACCACTCTCTTCTTTCATACAGCGCCCATTCGTTGCGTTTTTTCACAAACCGTATAAAAACCACCTATTTCCTACTGTTAAGGATACATAATAAGTCGAATGTTGTCAAGTTTATTCCTGTATTAAAATAAATTTTATGTAAAGCGTCAGATCATCCATACAGGTTCACTATCTTGAAATTACAGCGCTTCTCAAATCTACAGGCAATGGATTCCGCAGGTTTACAGGCGCAGATATAAAATGGGCCTTTCCTTGACGGAAGGCCCAATATTCTTGCATCTCTTTTACAAGAAGGTCCCGCACTCATAGATTTTTACCGGCCGGCCATTTTCATACAGATCCAGGCCTATTTCTCTGCATCCGTATCGCTCGTAAAAACCGATATGGTCAGAGGTAAAATATGCGGCGTCATATCCCCTTCTTCCCAATTCCCAGCGGGCTCTTGCCAGCAGTTTTTCCCCAAAACTGCTGCCGCGGAATTTTTTCGCCACAAACAGCGGGCCTATACAAGGAAACAGATCCTTTCTTTTTTGGATAAACTCCCTTGGATTCGTCTGTACCAAACCGGCTGGCTCACCTTTTACCAACAGAAAAAAGGTTGCGGAAATTCCCTCCTTATCATCCTCTTCCCGAAGGGAATCCTCTAACTGCCGTCTTACAAAAGGCAGCACAGACGGCCATTCGGCTTCGATCAAGGTCAGGAAAACAGGAATCAGATCCTTCCTTTCCAAAACTGTAACGATTTGTTTATCCTGCTTTATCCGCTTCATACCTTCCATACTCTGTCCTTTCCATATTGCATAGCCTAAGCGCCCGGCTAGGGTCATACCGGGCAACGATGCATCGGACGGTCAAACCCGTGCGCCGCCCCGTCAAAACAAAAGGGGATCCGTTCCATTTCCATAAACAGAAACGGGAGGATCCCCTGGCTGCATATACATTACGTTCCCTGCGGCGGCAGAAATCCGGCAAAGCTGTGCTATCCCGGCAGCGCCTCGTACAGGCAAAAGCAAATGTATCCCGTCTCCGTTCTCATTTGATTTCACCTGCCCTTCCGCTTTACCGAAATATTTCAGCCGGCAGTTCCCCAGAACAGACGGCCGCAGAGATAGTATGGCACTTTCTCACTTTCTTGGCAAGTTTTTCGCAGTTATTCAGAAATTTTATATAAATTTTAGTATAATAACCAAGTATTTTTCTCTGTTTTTTCCTCTTGCTTTTCACAAATATTCATTTTCTATTCACAAATATCCCGTATCATTATATTAGCACTCGGTAGAAAAGAGTGCTAAAATGTGTTTAGGAGTGTGAGATGTATGAACGCTCAAAAATTCACACAGAAATCTCTGGAGGCGATCCAGGAGGCACAGAACATCGCCATTGAAAACAACAACATGCAGATAGAGCAGGAGCACCTTGCAGCCGCCCTTCTGGCTCAGGATAACGGCCTCATCCCGCAGCTGCTGAAAAAGATGGGGACGGATTCCGCCGCCTTGCAAGCTGAGATCCGCCGGAAGATCGACGCGATCCCAGCCGTCACAGGGCCGGGGCGTGAAGCGGGAAAAATCTACGTCTCCTCGGACGTGGATGCAGCCCTTACAGAAGCTGAAAACGAAGCCCAGCGCATGAAGGATGAATATGTAAGCGTAGAGCATATCTTTCTGGCTCTTCTCTCGAAGCCCGGCAAAGAAATGCGTTCGCTCTTTTCCGCCTTCCATATCGATAAAAACGCCTTCCTGGCCGCCCTCTCTTCCGTAAGAGGAAACACCCGGGTTACCAGCGACAATCCGGAGGAAACCTATGACGCTCTCTCCAAATACGGCCAAGACCTGGTAGAGCTGGCCCGGAATCACAAACTGGATCCGGTCATCGGCAGAGATTCAGAGATTCGGAATGTAATCCGCATCCTTTCCCGGAAGACCAAGAACAATCCCG
>URRG01000061.1 GCA_900550095.1 uncultured Oscillospiraceae bacterium | reverse complement strand
CGAGGAAGGCTTGGAGCTGGAAGAAGAACCGGATCCCCCCGAGGAGCCCCCGTTATCCGTCACCTGAATCGTAAGATACTCCTTGCTGCAGTAGCCCACCGTTCCGCCGGAGGTCTTCACCTTTGCCCAGCCGGGATCGGAATTATCCAACACCGTCAGCTTCGTTCCCCTGGTAAGGATCACGATTGTAGCGTAGGATGTGGAAGGACCCTTCCGGAGCCGGAGGTTGTCCGTCGTCACGGCAGTAGCAGAGGAACCGGAAGAAGAACCGGAGCTCGAGCCGCCACCCGCCGAAACCTTCAGGTAGCCCTTATTGCAGTAGCCCACTTTCCCCGATGAAGTACGGATCTGCGCCCAGCCGTTGGACTCGGTTTTCAGGATCGTCACCTTCTGATTGGGAGAAAGAGTCAGTATAATACCATACTGTGTGCCGGGGCCCGAACGCATATTCAAATACCCTGTAGTCGTCCCCGTAGACGTCCCGGAAACGCTCCCGCCGGAACTGCCGGAAGAAGAGCCGGAGGAGGACGGCTTGGAGGAAGAACCGGAAGAACTCCCGCCGGTGGCTGTAACAGACATATAGTCCCTGCTGCAGTAGCCAGTAAGACCGCTGTATGTAACCTTCACCCAGCCCTTATTGGAATTGTCCAGCACTTTCACGGTAGTCCCCTTGGGAACGGTGGTAAGCGTCGTATAAGAGGTGGAAGGGCCGGAACGAAGCCGCACATTGTCCAGCGCCCTGCCCGTATAGGAAGCCCCGCTGGAGCTCCCTCCGGAGGAAGCTCCGTCTCCCGCCGTCACCGACATATACTGCCTGCTGCAGTAGCCTGTAAGACCGCTGTATGTAACCTTTACCCAGCCGGTGTTGGAATTATCCACCACCTTCACGGTAGTCCCCTTGGGAACGGTGGTCAAAGTAGCGTATGACGTTCCGGGGCCGGAGCGAAGCCGCACATTATCCAGGGCCTTGCCCGTGGCGTTCGTCCCAGAGGACGAAGTGTTCCCGGAAATCTTCAGATAGGAGCGGCTGCAGTAGCCTTTTTTTCCCGCGGACGTCTGTACATGCACCCAAGCGTTGTCGGAACCGTCCAGAACGGTGACCTTGGCGCCGGGAGAAAGCGTCAGCAGGATCCGGTAATTGGTTCCGGGGCCTTCCCGCATGTTGAGATAACCTGTGGTCACAGCCGTCCCCACAGCAGATACCGGCTGCTGCATAAAGGGAATGGCGGAAAACACAAGCACCGCCGCACATACTACGGAAAGAATCACCCGCATCGTTTTCTTTTTCAGTCGTTCCACAACTCCCACTTCCTTTTCCGTCATTCACTGATTTACACATATGGCCGGCCGCAGGTGATTTTACATCTCCTCCGCGGGCCGCTCCCTTCTGTATCATCCATTTGGGGCCGTCTGTATTGCCATGAAGCACAGTTCCATTCTATCAGAGCCGCTTCCTGCAGCTTTTCCATGCTCTTTTGCACAGACTGAGGCAGTTTACATAACGATTATATTCCATGTGTTTCCAGGTTGCAACAGGAAATCGCAAATTTCCAAAATATTCATAGTTTCTTCATCGGTTCCACCAGTATAGCACAGAAAGTCACATCTTTCAACGCATAATGTGATTTGCTTCTGATTTTATGATTATACAAAAATGCAGCCGGCGGAAGGTTTCCACCGGCTGCGTTAGCCGCGTTATACAAACGGAGTGTCTTTGCTATTGCTTTTCCGCCGTTTTCTGTCCGCTTCCCGTAAGCTCCCGAAGAGAACCGAAGGAGTATCCCATATCCTCCCACCTCGTCAGAAGCTCATCCAGTATTTCCGCATTGGTCTTGGAGGTACTGTGAAGGAGGACGACGGCGCCGGGGTGGATCCTCGGAAGCAGCTTATCGAATGCCTGTTCCTTTGTGGGCTGGTTGTCCTGATACCAGTCCACATAGGCAAGGCTCCAGAATATGGTTTTATACCCCAGCTTCTGAGCCATTTTCAGGTTATCTTCACTGTAGATGCCCTGAGGAGGTCGGTAAAATTTTTCCAGCTCTTTCCCCGTGGTCTCTTTATACAAAGCTGCCAGGGAATCCATCTCCTCATTGAAAGCCGCTTCGTCGGATATCTGAGACATATTGTAGTGATGATAGGTATGATTGCCTACGATATGCCCCTCTTCTGCCATACGCTTTACCAAATCCGGACTGGTCTCGATGTAATTTCCCACTACAAAGAAAGCAGCCTCCGCATGATGCTTTTTCAAGGTATCCAGAATAGAGGCGGTATATCCCGCTTCATACCCGGCGTCAAAGGTGAGATAGATGGTCTTTTTTCCCGTATCCCCCAGATACCAGGAATCATATTGCCTGAGATATTCCTGAGAAGCGTTTCCCGTCGGCGGTTTTCCCTCTTCAGAAAATCCAAGCCCCCAGTTCACAGAGGCGGAAGCGGGCAGAGCTTCCCCCTGCCGGAATACCCGGCTGCTGAATACTACCGCCAGAACGGCGATCAAAACGATGCACACTGCTGTCAGCACGTGCTTTCTGCGAACGATCAGAAACAAAGCTATTTCCTCCCCGCACCGGCGCCGCTCCCGCCTGTTGCAAAGCAAGAGGAGCCGTAATCAATCCACACTGCATTCGTATGCAAAGACGGCGGGAAATATACGCCCTTCCCCGCAGGCGGCAAAGAAGGCCGGGACCCTTCCCAGAAAGATCCCGGCGCGTTTCCTGTTATTCCACATATGGTTTTTCCAACCGGATACGTATCCCTTCGGTCATTCCTCGCCTTCGCCGCTGAGGAATTGGCTTTCATACAAGTCCTTATAAAGGCCGCCTTTTTCCAACAGCTCCTTATGGGTACCCTTCTCCCGTATCTCACCGTCCTTCATCACGAGGATACAATCCGCTGAAAGGATCGTGGAAAGCCTGTGGGCGATAATAATGCTGGTCTTGCCCTCGATCACCTTATCTGTGACCTGCTGGATCTTGGCCTCCGTCTGGGTATCCACAGAGGAAGTGGCTTCGTCCAGGATGAAAACAGGCGGGTCGCAGAGGAAAGCTCTGGCGATATTGAGGAGCTGTTTCTGCCCCTGAGAGAGCCCGCCCGAATCGTTGTGAAGAATAGAATCGTACCCTCCCGGAAGGGTATGGATAAAATCATCCACCTCGATCTGCCGGCAGAGCTCCCGGATTTTTTCCGGCGTACCCCTTTCCGCAGGAGCGGCGTAGCCGATATTCTCATACACACTGCCCTCAAAGAGCCAGCTCTCCTGCAGGACAAGGGCAAAACAGCGCCTCAGATCCTGCAGGGCATATTCCCGGATATCCTTTCCGTCAAGAGTGATCCGGCCGGAATTCACATCGTAAAATCGGAGAAGCAAACTGATGATAGTGGTCTTGCCTGAGCCTGTAGCTCCTACTATAGCCACCTTCTGCCCGGGCCTTACCCGAAAATCCACATGCTTCAGCACAGGCTTTTCCGGAACATAAGAAAAGCACACGTCTTCCAGACGGATGTCCCCCCTTACCCTGGGAGGGACGCTCTGCGGCAGAGCTTCGTCTGGTTCCGCTTCCGCATTGAGGATGGAAAACACGCGGTCACAGGCCGCCAGTGAGGACTGAAGCATATTGATTATATTGGCTGTATCCACAATAGGAGCGGAAAACTTTTTGGAATACAGCACAAAAGAGGAAATATTTCCCACCGAAATCTTCCCGCTCAGGGCTAAAACGGCCCCCAAAGCGCAAATCAAGGTAAAATTCAGATTGTTGATGCCGTTCATGCTGGGCATCATAGAGCTGGAAACAAACTCTGCCTGGCTGCCCTTCCGGCGAAGCTCCCCGGAAATCTCAAAAAAATTGCTCTTGTTGTATTCCTCAAGCCCGTATACCTTGACGGTCTTCTGTGCCGTAATCATTTCCTCCGCATAACCGCAGAGCCTTCCGAAGCAGTTTTTCTTTTCCCGGAAGAGCCTGCGGGCCCGCTTGGAGATCACCCTGGCAACGACGCACATCAGGGGCACCGTCACCACAAAGATCACAGAAAGCAGCGGACTGATGAACAGCATCATCAAAAGGGAGCCTACGACCGTGACCGCGCCTGTGATAAGGGTGATCGCATCGGCAGAAACCGTCTCGCTGATATTATCGATATCCACAGATACAATGCTGATGATATTTCCCTTGGTGTTGGCATCGAAATAAGAAACCGGAAGCTTCATCAGCTTTGAAAACACGTCGTGGCGCAGATCCAAAACCACATTCTGGGCTGTTTTCACCATCATCACATTCTGCAGAGCGCTAAGTCCCCAGGAGACCGCTGCCACTCCTGCGATTCCTAAAGCGCCCCGCCCAACAGCCGCGAAATCCACATTTCCCTTTGTCATCCCGTCGCTCAAAACATCTACTATCTGCCCTGTAAGGGCCGGAATGAGAAGAGCCAGCAAATTCGCAGCTATGACAGCAACGATCACCGCCAAAAGCCTCCATTTATACCGCAGAATATATCGGATGAGCTGAAACAGCGAATCCCTTCTGCGGCGCCTTACCTCCAGCTCTTTTTCCAAAAGCTTCTGTTTTTCCTTACGCATGGCATTCGCCTCCCTCCGGAATCTCTACCGCCTGGGTTCTGCAGATATCGCGGTACGCTTCGCAGCTGCGGATCAATTCCTCATGAGTTCCCAGGCCTACGGCGGCCCCCTTTTCCAAAACCAGGATCTGGTCGGCGCCTCTGACGCTGCTGATCCTCTGGGAGATCAGCAAAACGGCCTTGCCCCGGTAATTCCTTCGCAGGGCGCTGCGAAGGCGCAGATCCGTCCTGTAATCCAATGCGCTGGAAACGTCGTCCAGGATCGTCAGATCTGCCTGGCGGTAAAGGGTCCTCGCCACACTGATCCGCTGTTTCTGTCCGCCGGAAAGATTCGTGCCGTTCTGGGCAATTTCGTATTCAAAATGATCGTCAAGCTCGTCGATCAGCTCCATAATTTGGGCTGAACGGGCCGAACGCTCCAAACGGTCTTCCTCAAAGTCCTGGTCCAGAATAATATTGTCCCGAATGGACATGCCAAAGATAGTATATTGCTGCATGGCGGCTGTAATCATCCGGTTCAGCGCCCGCTTGCTGTATTCGCGGATATCCCTTCCTTCAAAGTAGATTTCCCCCTCCGTGGGCTCATACAGCCGGAGGATCAGATTCTGCAGGGTGGTCTTTCCCGAGCCGGTAGCCCCGATAACCGCCAGCGTCTGCCCTTTTTTCACCGTAAAGCTTACATTCCTCAGGGATTTAGCTGGGGAATCCGGATAGGCAAAGCTCACATTTCTGAATTCCAATACGGTATTTTCACACTTTTTCTCATCCTCGCTGCCGTATTCCGTACTCTCTTCGATATCCAGGATTTCCGCGATCCTCGCAGAGGAGGTATTGGCCCGGCTGAACATCATGAACATCCGGGGGATCCTGGTCATAGCGTTCAGGATCATATTGATGTAGTTGACAATGGTGAATATCTTGCCGATCTCCAATGCTCCCGCCTCCACACGGAATGCGGAACAAAAGAGGACGACTGCAATGGTCATATTGGTGATAAGTCCGATGGAAGGATCCATATACGCGTTGAAGAGTCCCGCCTTCAGCTCGTGCTTTTTGACCTCCTTGCTCTGTGAAGTAAACCGGCCGATCTCATATTCCGACTTATTAAAGGACTTTATCACACGAATGCCGGAAAGCCCCTCCCTCAGTATGGTGGTCAGCCTGTCTATCGCCCGCTGCACCCTCCTATAAATAGGCCGCGTCACCTTGTAGACGGACATACTGGCGATTCCCAGAAGGATCATCCCCACAAAAATCACCAGCGTCAGAACCGGATCCAGCATAAGAGAGAGGCATACTCCCCCTATTGCCATGATGGGGGCGCGCACCATAAAGCGCGTCATCATCAGAAGCGTTCTCTGCACATGTTCCACATCGTTGGTGACGCGGGTGATCAGCGAAGGCGTTTCCACCCTGTCCACATCCTTGATGGTCAGCTTTTGAATATGGGAATACAGAGCGTTCCGGATCCTCTCCCCAATTTTCTGTGTAGCCCGCGCAGAGACAAAATTTGCCAGGATATTAAAGCCGCAGGTCACAATGGTCAGAAACAGCATCGCCAGGCACATCACTATGATCTGACGCGCTTCTCCGGTTGCAATGCCTGTATCGATCAAAATTCCCATCATATAGGGAATCAGAAGATCTGTGACGGCTCCCGCTCCCTTGAACAGGATCGCCGCCACCATAGCCCACAGGCATGGGCGTATGTACGGATACATTCTTTTCAATTTTCACCCCTCCAAACTGCAGAAAAATCGACTATTTGCCTAAATTCTATATACATAATCAAATTAAGAATAGCACAATCCTATAAAACCGTCAAATTGTCAAAATGTATAGTTTGCCTAGTTCTAAAAATCCCCAGAAATAATAGGCCTTTTAGAGCAAATTCTAAACAAGAGGAAGGAAGCTTTTCTCAACAAAAAGCCAACAGTCCGGCTATACGTTTCAACGGCAGAAAGAAGGTGCTGCAATGGAAGAAGACCGGCCTTATCTCGGCCTGACCGAGCTTTTGGATCAGGATCTTTCCAGCTACGAGTTCTATTATTCCCTTCCCCCTGCGGTTCGGGCAAGCATCCAAAAAAGCGATCCCGGTTCCTTTTCAGAGCTGCAGCGTCTGGCAGAGAAGGCCAAACGCACGGATCCTTGAAAGGGAGCCGCCCCAGCCAAAATCCTGTACAAAAAAGCAGGACCGGGAATCGATTCCCGGTCCTGCTCATATCATACCTGATGAAAACGGGCCAAAAAGGATTTCGTCCGCTCGCTTTTGGGATGTTCGATCACTTCCCGCGGATCGCCTTCCTCCACGATCACGCCGCCGTCCATAAAAATCACCCGGTCTGAAACGTCCCGCGCAAACGCCATTTCATGGGTGACCACCACCATGGTCATGTGCTCCTCCGCCAGATCGCGGATAACCTTCAGGATCTCCTCTGTTAGCTCCGGATCCAGCGCCGACGTGGGCTCGTCAAAAAAGAGCACATCCGGATCCATCGCAAGAGCTCTCGCAATGGCCACCCGCTGCTGCTGCCCGCCCGAAAGTTCACAGGGATAGGCGTTTTCCTTATCCCGAAGCCCCACCTTGTCAAGAAGGCCCCGGGCGACCGCTGCCGCCTCCTCCTGAGAGCGTTTGGCGACCCGGACCTGCGCCTCCGTGATATTCCGCAAAACGGAAAAATGCGGAAAGAGATTGAAATTCTGGAACACCAAACCGAACCGCCGCCGAATCTGCTGCAGGACAGGCGCAGGGCTGTACTGGGCCTGTCCGCCCTTTTCCCCTTCTACCATCAGGAGATCGCCGTAGGCTATCCTGCCGGAATCCACCTTTTCCAGCAATGTGCTGCACCGCAGCAAAGTGGATTTGCCCGACCCAGAGGGGCCTATCACAGAAAGGACCTCTCCCTGATGAACGTCAAAGGAAATGCCCCGAAGCACCTCGTTGGCTCCAAAGGCCTTGCAGATATTTTCCGCCGATAAAACGCTTGCCGCCATGGGATGCCCCTCCTTACTGATAATAGTTCAGCCGTTTTTCCGCCGTGCTGAAACACTTGGAAACCACAGCGTTCATAATCAAGTAGAATACGCCCGCAATGAAAACAGGCACAATGGAAACCTCTGCGTTCTGGAATTTGGAAGCCAGAGCCGAAATTTCCACCACAGCTATGATCTGCGCCAGAGAGGTATCCTTCACCAGGGTCATAAATTCATTCCCCATAGGAGGCAGGATCTTTTTCACAAGCTGGGGTAGTACAATGCGGAAAAAGGTCTGGCTCTTGGAAAAGCCCAGCACATTGGCCGCTTCTCTCTGCCCCTGGGGAACTCCCTGTATGCCCGCCCGGTAGATCTCGGCGAAGTACGCCGCATAATTGAGCACAAAAGCCACAATGGCCGTCTCCATGCGGGAAAGACCATATTTCCCCAGCTTCAGGCCAAACCAGAAGAAAATCAGCTGCAGCATGAGAGGCGTGCCGCGCATAACCAGCAGATACGCACGGATCAGCCACTGCAGAGGCTTGAACCGGGACATTCTTCCCAGAGCCACCAGAAGGCCCAGCGGCAGGGAAAACAGCAGCGTAAAGAAGAAAAGCTGCAGTGTGACCAGCGAGGTCTGCAGCATCTGCACAAGGATCTTCCCCACTGTTTCCAAATTCATCCCCAGAATCGTTTCCAAAAAAGCTTCCATGTCTATGCTCCCGCTCCCTTTTTAAGGGGCATGCTCCTTTCACAGCTTTTCCCTTGGCCCCCAGCTTCCATCCGCCCTGCTTCCAACAGAGGACTGGCCGCCGCGCAACGGCAGAAAACCGGGGCGAACCGCTCCGGTCTCCCACCGCATATTTCGCATAAAAGAGACCGGTAAGGCCGGCCCCTTCGGCGGCAATCCTTATTCGTTGTCAGGGACAATAGAGATATCGCTTCCGAACCATTCTTCGGTAATAGTCTTCAGCGTGCCGTCGGCCTTCATTTCTCCCAGGATCTTCTGTACTTCGTCGCGCAGGGACTGATCCGCCTTGCGGAAGCCGACGGCATACACTTCGTCGGAAAGAGCCTCCTCCAGCACCTTGAACTGATCCGGATTGTCGCTTTTGGATATGTAGTAACGGGCCACCACTTCATCCATCACGACCGCGTCGCCCGTGCCCTGGCCCAGCTCCATCATGGCCTGCACATTGTCGGGCACCTCCGTCACCTCTTTAAGGGTGCTCTTTACATCTTCTCTGGAATCCAGCGCTCCCACGGCCGTGGAGCCCGCCTGCAGAATCACCGATTTCCCGGAAAGATCCGAAAGAGCGTTGATGCCGGAATCTGCAAGAACCACCACTACCTGACGGTTTTCCATATAAGGCTCGCTCAGGTTCATCTTTTCCTTACGCTCATCGTCCACGCTCATGCCGTTCCAAAGGCAGTCCACATTGCCGTCGTTGAGCTCGGTCTCTTTGTAATCCCAATCTACAGGGGTGATCACCAGCTCTACGCCCATGCGGTCCGCTACCTCCTCGGCCAGATCGATATCATAACCCACTATGGTGTTGTCCGTATCCCGGAAGCCCATGGGCGGGAAGGAATCATCCAGCCCCAAAACCAACTGGCCTTTGTCTTTGATTTTCTGAAGAGAATCGTCTCCCGCGTTTTCCGAGCTGCCTGCGGTGCTGCCGCCTGCTTCAGAATCCTGCCGGCTTCCCTGGTTCTGAGAACAGCCTGCAAGAGCAACAGCCGCCAGGCTCAGCGCCAACAGTATGGAAAGTAATTTTTTCATGTTCTATAACCTCCAAAAGGATTTCGATATTTGGACCTGCTATATTGTACACTATCTTTTTACTAAAGTAAAGTAGTAAATTCAATTTTCTTTTTATCGGAACAGTCTTCCGCAAAATACAAGAAACGTATTGACCGGCAATCCGGCCGGCGGACGCCCCTTACCTTTTGGAACATACAAAAAG
Source organism: uncultured Oscillospiraceae bacterium (assembly GCA_900550095.1). Lineage (GTDB taxonomy): Bacteria > Bacillota > Clostridia > Oscillospirales > Acutalibacteraceae > UMGS1264. The sequence continues at coordinate 8 of URRG01000061.1, read as the reverse complement.
CCGCCCTT
>URRG01000060.1 GCA_900550095.1 uncultured Oscillospiraceae bacterium | reverse complement strand
GGCAGCATGAAGGATATATTGAAACTTTTCGTTTTCTGGGAGAGGTTCACACACATCCTGCAGCAAAAGATGAAAACGGGGATTTTCCATATATGCGCCAAAGCGCATTTCCGCCTTCTCCCTGCTGCGGCAAAGCACGGTCACAGATACGTTAACCCGTTGGGCAGCTTCACACTGCAGGAGGGCATCCACGAATGCCGATGCTATGAGCCCATTTCCCCCTGTTACGAGCACGGATGCATCCCTGAGCTTTTCCCATGGAAGGGGCTGCTCTGAAATCATACGGAAATCCTCTGTATCCAATCCTCTGTGCAAGGCCATTGCCATTCCTCCCTCCGACATTTGCACACGCACCTGACGGCGGTGCGCCATTTCTATGGTTAGTATTTGCCCTTTTGCTCCTGAATAGCCAAAAGAGCCTTGAATATCATCAAATCATCCTGTGTTGTCAGCTTTATGTTCGTCTCGGCACCAACAGAAAAATATACAGATTCCCCTAACTCGGTCATCAGTGTACAGCTGGCAACCGAATTGGTAATCCCACGCTTTAATGCTTCTTTATGGGCCCATACCAGTTTATGAAGGGGGAAAGCCTGAGGCGTTTGTGTCACAGCCAGCTCCTGACGGTCCACAACTTCCTCAGAAGAAAGTTCATCCTTCTTTTTCAGAATCACTGTGTTGCAGGGAACGGTAACAACCGCCGAGCCATATTTGCGGCATTTCACAATACAGTCTGAAAGAATTTCCTGGGAAACAAGGGGACGCACGGCGTCGTGGATGAGCAGGATATCGTCTTCCGCATACCGCTTTTCAGCCTCAAACACGCCGTTCCGAATAGAGCCCTGGCCGTTTTCGCCGCCGCTGACAATCCACCTCAGCTTGCCGATCTTATACTGTTTGGCATATGCCCAAAGGATCTCGTGCCATCCATCCAGGCAAACTACGCCGATTTCATCGATATCCGGATGGCGCTCAAAGGCTTCCAGAGTATATACGATAACAGGCTTATCGTTTACATTCATGAACTGCTTGGGAATTTCCTGGTGCATCCTCTGCCCGCTGCCCCCGGCAATAATAACCCCGACGTTCACTTCACAGCTCCCCTTTCTGCTGAAGGAAGGCCCCCGCCGCGGAGGCCTTCTGAATCAGAATCATACTTCTTTTGGATTTACCGGTTCCCATACATTTTTTCGTAGTATTCAACATACGCACCGGAGGTGACGCGATCCGTCCACTCCTGATGGTTCAAATACCAGTCAATGGTCATTTCGATTCCCTCTTCAAAGAAGATGGAAGGTTCCCAGCCCAACTCATCCTTGATTTTCTGCGGATCAATGGCATACCGGCGGTCATGGCCCTTTCTGTCGGCCACATACCGGATCAGTTCCTCACTGATCTGATCAGAATACTTTTTCGAGAGGGTCTCGATGATCTTCTTCACGATAAAAACGTTTGTCTTCTCATTGTGGCCGCCGATATTATATACTTCCCCCACACGGCCCTTGTCCAGAACCAGATCCAAAGCTGCACAGTGATCGTCCACATGCAGCCAGTCGCGGATGTTGAGGCCGTCCCCATAGATAGGAAGGCTTTTACCGGTCATGGCGTTGTGGATCATAAGGGGAATCAGCTTCTCGGGGAATTGATAGGGGCCGTAATTGTTGGAGCAACGCGTAACAAGACACGGCATGCCATAGGTCTCATGATACGCCATACAGAAAAGATCTGCACTGGTCTTACTGGCGGAATACGGACTTCTGGGGCTGAGAGGAGTTTTCTCTGTAAAATAGCCGGTCTCGCCCAAAGAGCCGTACACTTCGTCCGTAGAAACCTGCAGATAGCGGACTCCCTCTTTCCAGTTCCCGTCCTTGTCCATCCATTTGGCCATGCAGCAGTTCAGAAGATTCAGAGTGCCCATCACATTTGTCCTGGCAAATACGCCCGGATCCGTAATACTGCGGTCCACATGGGTCTCAGCGGCAAAATTGATAACAGCATCCGGCTCATACGTATCGAGTATTTTTGTCACCGCTTCTCCATCACAGATATCCGCATTGACAAAATGATAGTTCGGAAGGTTTTCCACATCCTTCAAATTTTCCAGATTACCGGCATACGTAAGCTTGTCCAAATTGACAACCTGGATGGAATCGCCGTGCTTTTTAATGATATGATGTATGAAATTTGAACCGATGAATCCGGCTCCTCCTGTCACCACAATGGTATGATACATAAAATTGTTCCTCCTGTCGTTTTCAGCATACCGCCGGTAAAAATAGGCAGTTCCTTTAACCCAGCAGAGAAAGGATATACTGGCCATACTGTGTCATCTTCAGGGACTCGCCCAGCTTTCTGAGCTGTTCATCATCGATGAATCCCCTGCGCCAGGCGATCTCCTCCAGGCAAGCCACATAGTTGGATTCCCGCTTCTGGATCGTCTCCACGAAACGTCCTGCATCCAGCATGCCGTCCGGCGTACCGGTATCGAGCCATGCAATGCCCCGCTCGATCAAAACGGCCTTCAGCTGCCCTTTCTCGATATAGGCATTGTTTACAGCTGTAATCTCCAGTTCTCCTCTGGCAGAGGGCTTGATGGTTTTGGCGATCTCCACCACGCGGTTATCATAAAAATACAGCCCCGGGACCGCATAATGAGACTTGGGATGCTCCGGCTTCTCTTCGATGGAGATTACATTCATATCTTTATCAAACTCCATGACACCAAAGCTCTTGGGGTCCCGCACCGGATATCCGAATACTACGGCGCCCTCCTTCACCTTCATGGCATCCCACAGAAGATGGCTCATACCGTGGCCATAAAATACATTGTCCCCTAAAATCAGACAGACACTATCATCCCCGATAAAATCCTCACCAAGCACAAAAGCTTCCGCGATCCCCCGGGGCGCCTCCTGAACCTTATATTCCAGCTTCAGCCCCAGATCGGATCCATCCTGCAGAAGCGCCTGATAATGCCCTATATCCTCTTTCGTCGAAATGATCAGTATTTCCCGGATGCCTGCCAGCATCAGGATGGACATAGGATAATAGATCAGCGGCTTATCGTAAATCGGAAGGAGCTGCTTGGAAATAATTTTAGTCATGGGATACAGCCGAGTACCGCGGCCCCCTGCCAAAACAATACCTTTCATCATTTTCACCTCTTATTTAATCCTGTTTCAGGCCAGAATATAATCGCAGATACGATCCACATCCTCCCGCGAAAGACCCGCATAGAGCGGCAGGCAAAGGACCTTTCCCGCTATATCGTGAGCGATTGGCGTATTGCCTCCCTCATAGTTTTCCCTGCACCACTGGAATTCATTGGTGGCCGGATAAAAATACCGGCGGGCAAAAATAGAATTTTTCCCAAGTTCTTCCAGAACCTCTTCCCTGTTTTTCCCGAATTCCTCATGGAATATAACAGGAAAATACGAATAATTCCTCTGAAGCCCCTCTATATTCGGAAAAAGCTGCAGCCCTTTTGTTCCCTGCAGGCGCTCCGTATAGCGTGCCACCGCCTTTTCTCTTTTTCCGATCTCCTCATCAATATGGCGCATGTTGCAGATTCCCATAGCCGCGTGGACTTCTGTCATTTTTGCGTTGAGGCCCGCAACCGGAACGTCATCCTCACTGCGCATACCAAATTTTTTCAGATGCTCTGCCCGTTCAAAATCTTCCTTATTCTGGAAAACCAGCCCGCCGCCTTCCACGGTATGGAACACCTTTGTTGCGTGGAAGCTGAACATGGAAACATCCCCATACTGGCTGATGGGACAGCCGTTGAGCCGGACGCCGAAAGCATGCGCCGCATCGTATATCACCTTCAGATGATGTTTCTCAGCTATTTTCTGGATAGCCTCCACGTCGCAGGGAATTCCATACACATGCACGGGCAGAATCGCACTGGTTTTTTCCGTAATCAACGGCTCGATCTTCCGGGGATCCATACAGAGAGTGACAGGATCGATATCGCAGAAAACAGGCGTAAGCCCTCTGCGCACAATAGCATGGGTGGTAGAAGCATACGTATACGGCGTAGTGATGACTTCGCCCTTCAGCTGCAAGGCCTCCAAAGCACATTCCAGAGCCATATGCCCGTTGGTATACAGCCCCACATATTCCGCCTGCAGGTATTCCCGCAGCAGCTTTTCCAGTTCCTGATGCTTAACGCCGCTGTTTGTCAGCCAGTGAGACTCCCAAAGCCCCCGTATCTCCTCAACATATTCTTCAAAGGGTGGCATGGAGGAACGGGTCACCTGAATGGGAGCGTCTTCTTTTTTTACTGCCATAGTATCCACTTCCTATATTTTACAAAATATGCCGCAATTTGTCTACGGGCTTTGTGCGTCTTCCGGATTTTTTGTAAACAGAACCGCGCTCTTTTACTGCCGGGGATCCAGCAAAGCTTCCAGGGCGTCCACACCAAAAGTCTTAATATGGTATCTCTCCGACATCTGCCTGCGCTCCGCATACGAATCGTCGATAAAAATAGCTGTAGGAGAGGGCGACACCCGATCATATTTTTTGACATCCGGTTCTTTCTCAGGGGCTATATGCGTGATGGTGGCAAAAAGCTCCTCTGCTATCTTATATTTCCTAAGCGATTCCCGGATGTCCGCAGCGTGCTTCGTAATCAGATGAATTGGAATTTCTTTGTTTACACACTGATACAGAAACTGCATCATCACTGTATTGATTTTGCCGTGGACGGTGATTGTATCATCAAAATCCACGTATACCTCGTCATAGGTTATCGGCAGGTGGTATATATTCCCTAGGGCGCGATCCACTTCTACAGTATCCAGCTGCTTATCCACTGCCACATCATATCCCATAGCGTCGAACACCGTGAGAAGAGGAAGGTTCACTCCTGCGGCCCGTTCCACGCACATGGTGCCCGCCACACGGGTCGCCGCCTCCAGTAAGCGGTATTCTCCCGCATCGTTCCGTTTAAGCTGGAAAAACCATGCGCCGCGCATTTGCAGGCGGCTGCTGATCTGCCCGGCGATCTCCGTCACACGACCATCCGGCGCCTGAAGCGTGGAATTCACGCTGATCCCGTTGCGCACCCGGTGCCGGTTCCGGCAGGCCACATACAAAAGAACGCCATGCCTGTCTGTGAAGCAGTCTACCGTATATTCCTCACCGCTCAGATATTCGCAGATCACCTGCTCTTCATCCCGCACAGAAAGCTGATGCCGAAGCTCGTCTGCGTCTGCGATCTTCATGAAGCCCTGAGAACCCTGGCCTACGCTGGGTTTTATTATCACAGGAAACTGTTTCACATCTTCGGCCTTTTTATATATCTCAGGGAGAAAATCCATACCGGCCAAAGCTTCGTAGGTTTTGCTCTTGCTGCGGCAGATGCGCACCGCCTCTTTTGAGGAAGTGAGAACCTCCGCCTTCAGCGCTTCCCTGTTTTCAGAGAGCATGAGCACGGCTGCATCCAAAGCCGGGAAAATATAATCGATCTTTTCTTCCTCAATGATCCGGTTCAGCACCGGGATACAGGCGGGATCCGTGACAAAGGGGACATCTTCCCTGTACTTTTCATACACAAACTTTCCGTGATCCGGCACACTGGAAGCTCCTATCAGCGTGATGAAGGAAACATCCTTCAGCGCGTTGTGGATTTCAAGCCCGATCTCAGAACCACAGGGAAAAACCAGGATATTTACATGCTTCATGGCGATCCTCCCATTTCATCATCAGGAAATACGCAGGCGGCGCTTCAGTTCTTCCGTGATACGCTCAGAATTCTGAGCGTTATTCACTTCTTGATCGAAGAAATACCGGCATCTTTCACGGCACCAATCTCGGTCCTTGGAAGGATCCGCAGTATACTCTTTGACCTTTTGGAGGGTCTCCTCCCATGTATATACAATTGGCCCAGGCGTACAGCTCTTGAAATCCAGATTAAAGCCCGCGTCGTTCTTTATGAAACGGTCATAATCAAAGCAGAAATAGATCACAGGCCGGTCCAGCATAGCGAAATCAAGAGAGATAGATGAATAGTCGGAAATCACTATAGAATATTGCCCCAGCGACTGATACACATCCTTTTTCGTATCCAGAGAAATCCTGTCATAGGGGCGAATCCGGTTCAGGATCTCCGTCTGATAATTTCTCCAGGTATGAGGATGCAGACGGATCACAAAAGTACCGCCTATCTGCTCCATCGCCTCCTGAATCTCGGCTACAGAATCAAGGCATAGGTCGATCATAATGCGTTCCTCTCCGGCATCCATCCGGTAGGTGGGCGCGTAGAGAACCATAGGCTCTTCTGCGGAAGCCTCCTGTTCATACAGAGGCAGATTCCGCGGATGACCGGCCATAAAATAACGATCTTCCGGGATATTCCACATTTTTCCGATCATATCGATTCTTTCCTGGCCTGGGCACACAAACATGAAATAATCTTCGAACATCTCGCGGTTGCAGGCACAGAAGAAATACTTAATGCGCTTTCCTATACGTTTGAGAAGGCCGTCCCCGGACTGGGGAATCAGGTCATAGCTGTAGCGGACGCCTCTTACATCCGTATTTTTCACCTGTGTGCCGTCTCCCATGGACTTAAAGCCCACACCGTGCCAAAGCTGAAGGACCTTCGTACCATGGTTGAAGCCTGCAAGGCAGGTATAATCAGACATACGGAAATGATCCGTAACCGCAACCTTAGCCCGCACCAGCTTCCACCATGCTTTGAAAGTGCCGGTCTTAAATACCCTTTTCCCCGCTTCTGTCAGATTTGCATACAGATTTTCATTTCTTGTAAGCCACACAGCCTCGATTTCCGGATGATGCTCCAGCACATATTCATAATAATACTTTGCATTGTCCATATAAATACGCTGATGGAAGGACGTAAACACCCACAAATTCTTTTTCTTGGGTACCAGAGCAAAAATCCAATAGCAAAGGAAAGAAAGAAAGTCTCTGATCTTTTTCAGGAATGCTCTAACACCGCGCCTGCATTTTTCCACCGCTCTGGCCAGCATCGCATAGGGCCTCAGCCCATATCTGTAAATGCGCTTTCTGACGATCAGCTTATAGCCCTCCCAAGTGCAAGCTCTGGTGAGTCCTCTGGCATCGTTGTAAAAGGAAAGATACGCTCCCAGCGCTATGCGGGATGCTTCCGGATATAAGGTAAAAAATTTCTGTATGGATTCCTGATCTTCATATCGAATAGCATTCGTCAAAAGATTATAGCCTTCCGCTTTGATCCTGTTTTCAAATTGGATTCTGCAATAGTTTCCGTAATGCTCCCGGAAATACTCATGCAAATCCCACAAAAACCGGATATAATCCAATCTCGTCTTCAAAAAATGCTCCGCTGTGGAGGTATTCATCAATACTCCCACTTCGCTTCTTCTGTATACAGACGTTACATCGGGCAAAATTTTGGCTTCCCCCAATCCCATCTGCATCATCAGAATCGGAAACGCGCCTTCCACCCCTTTATAATACCAGTCAGGAAGCTCTAAGCCATAATTCCACCTGTAAAAATGCGTAGACGTATGGATCGGGATGGCAGAAATCAAATCGACGGCTTTTAAATTTCCTTTCGGCATCTTAAAGCCTGGGATAGCTTCCGGCATGATCATATCCCCATCTTTATTTGACCGGTAATAGCTTCTCAGATGCCAATCCTCCGGAGCTTCGATCTTTGTACGCGTAAAGCATACTCGTATCGCAGGATTAGCCTGCATATAATCAAACTGCTTCTGGAGCTTATTGGTGTCCGTCCAATAATCGTCTCCCTCGCAAAACGCTATATAGGGGCTGGTAGCATGATTGCACAGGTCGATCAGATTCGCCTGGGCTCCCATATTCTCCTCCCGAAGGAAGGGAACTATGACATCCGGATATTTGGCCGCATATTCCCGTATAATATCCGCCGTTCCATCCGGTCCATGATCTTCGCCCACAAAGATCTTAAATTTAAAATTGGTCTTCTGCATCAGGAAACTCTCAAGAGCCTGGGCAATGTATTCCTCATGCTTATATGTTATACAGCAAATTGTTACCGCGCAATCATCGTTTTCTTCATAGCGCTTTGCTGTTTCCGGATCCATCACTAACCCCTGCTCGCTGGAATCAGTGCAATACTCCCCCTTTTCAGGGTTATATAATGCAGCATATTTAAAGTCCTTCTTTGTCACAAACTCCATCTAATGAAAACCTCCTACTAATCTGACTATTCCACCCGGATGCAAAGACTACCGCTGCATCCCTGCGCACTTTTCCCGCAGTTTCCGCATGATTTGAACCGGCAGCCGAAAAACCGCCCTTATCTTTTTCCCTGTAAACGACAGAGCCGCCCTTCTATCCTCGCGGCTTTGAGGATCCCGGCGTTTTATCCACTGAACAAAAGCATCGGTGAAAATTTCATACCGTCTCTTCTGAAAGCGGACATCTATCTGAAATACACTCTGTGCATAAGCTTCCAGTTTTTCCGTGATATCCATCTCCTGACGGATCATTCCCTCATTTTTCCTGTAAAACTGAGAGGTGGCATTCTGCCCTGTCTCGCGCGCCACGTAACGGTAACAGCTCATACGTTCCGGCAGACGCAGGATATCTCCCTGCAGCAAGAGGGTCATCATAATGACCCGGTCACTGATCTGGCGGTGAATCATATATATAGATGCATATCTGCCGCCAGAATCCGCAAATATGTTCCGAAAAAACCAGGTTGAAAACTGCCCCGGCAGATAAAGCCCTTGAAAATCCTGAAAAGAAAAGCGATCCTTTTCCCGAATCCAGCTTAAAGATTTTCTGGAAAAAGGCTCTCCTCTTTCATTCACCATTTGGAAGGGATGCACACATCCCACACATGCAGGGTTTTCTTCCAGCGCTTTTTTCTGTCTCTGCAGCTTGTGGGGAGAAACCCAATAGTCGTCTCCCTCGCAGGTCGCAATAAATGTTCCTCTGGCAGCACACAGCAGCTCGTATACATTTCGGCTGGCCCCGAGATTTTCTTCCCGCAGGAACAGCCGGATCCGGCCTGGATGCTTCTTCGCATATTCCTGCAGGATTTCCTCCGTTCCGTCCGTGGAAGCGTCGTCCCCTATCAGGATCTCAAAGGGAAAATCCGTCTTTTGGGAAAGGATCCCATCCACAGCGCGGCGGATATACGCAGCCTGATTATACGCAAGCACCACGACGCTTACCAGAGGAAGGCCGTTTGCCATATCCGTATTTTCGCTCACACCTATATCACATCCATAGAAGCGGCGGCTTTTCGAAGCCGCCCTTATTTTTTCTGCATGCTCGCCATATAGGCGGTGCAGACGGTCTGCACATCCCCGTGCATGACCTCCTTGCCCTTATCGATCCAAAGGGCCTTCTGGCAAAGATTTTTAACGGAATTTGCAGAATGGGACACATAGAGCAAGGTGGTTCCCTTCGCCAGCATATCCTTCATGCGCGCTTCACATTTCTGCTGGAAAGCATAGTCGCCCACTGCAAGGACCTCGTCCACCACCAGCAGCTGGGGACGCACGGTAGTGGCCACGGCAAAGCCCAGGCGGGCCCGCATACC
>URRG01000059.1 GCA_900550095.1 uncultured Oscillospiraceae bacterium | reverse complement strand
GGCCCGCAGGCTTTCCCTGCAGGCCAGCAGAGTCTGCTCCTGCCGCTTCAGCTCTCCCGCATCTACGCTCATAACGATCCCTCCTTTTCATCAAAGCCTTTAAACCTTTCGGCGCCTTTTTACAAGAGAAGCAGCTGTTTTCCATTCTCCCAACCGATTTCCCTGGGAGTGACGGCCCCGCTGTATATGCTGCCGCTCTGCCTGTCACAGAGAACGGCGGTCCCATCTGAAATGTAGCTTCCGGGCTCCATCTCTTCCAGCATTTTGGAAAGGAGAAGAGAAAGCTCATGGACGCGCAGATCCAACGGAATCCGTATCTCATACCGTTTTTCCACTGCGGGGACAAAAAGCTCCGCCAGGATCTTTTCCTGTACGCCGTCACGCATCCCGCAGCCCTCCTTCCTCTGTGGCCAGCAGCTTCATAAGAGAAGCCTTTCCGTCCTCCACCAGGTAGCCGAACTCTTCCCCGATGCTTTCATACAGCCGGCGGTCCGGCCTCACTTTCAGCTGGAACTGGTCGGCGATCCCATCGCCCGCCCAAAGAGCGTTATTGAACACCGCCTGCTTTTTGAACCAGGGCCTGAAGGAGAAGGAGGAAATACCCGCCGCCGCTTCAGAAAGAACAAAGAATACTCCCAGAGGGACTTCGCATTTTTCCATAAGCACGTGGAGCTTATCCTTCGCATCCTCTGTAAGCTGCCCAAATACGCTGTTCACGCCGTTGACGATATAGAGCCTGGGCGGATATACGGGCGCTTCCCCGCCGGATTCCCGTATCTCCTTCGCCGTATTGTGCCGACGGACAAGTTCCCCAAAGAGTTCCACCACAGCCCCGTTCAGCGCTTCCCCGCCGCTGCAGTACGAAGCGCCGCCGGAAACCGGCGCCGAAGAATCCCCATCCAGGACCGTAACGGAAAGCCCGCCGCGGAGGGAAGCCGTCTGGGCCAAAGCCCGGACAAAATCCGGGCATCCCGACTGAGAGAGCACATAATGAATGGGCCTTTTTCTGAGAGACAGCATCGCAACGGCCAGCGTATCCTTCAGCACGCCTACAGGATAGCTGAGGCTCTCGCTGTCGACGGCATCCCGCACAAAGGAGGGCGTGACCCGTTCCGGAAGAATGGGAACCCGCGGAGCGCCGGGCCCCTTATATTCCTCTGCCAAGGCCGCGCAGAAGGTGCGGACGGCAGGCACCGGATCCTCCGCCACGGAGGCCGTCTGAAACTCATATACCCGATCCAGCTTTACCAGGCCACTGCCTTTTCCGTGGGCGGGAACAACGCCCTCTGTGGAACCAAGAACGCCGCTGTATTCCGAATCGTCGTTCATTTGGAGCATGAATACCTGACTGAAATTCTGCAGGGTCCTGTAGCGAACGGCGTTGGTATTCAGCGCCGTAATCACAAACAGGATCCCATATTTGGAGCCCTCCCGGAACAAAAGAGCCGCTTTGGCCTCCATTTCTTCGTAGGACTCGCAGAAGCCCGCATAATTCTGGATCACCGTCACCACATAAGGGAGCGTCTTTCCCGACGCGCGGTTATAGGAATCCAAGTCGCCCCCAAATTCGGCGCAGAGACGCTTGCGGCGCTCCAGCTCCTCACCCAGCATCTTGAAAAGATTCTGGATCTTTTCTCCGTCATAAGAGAAAAGAACGTCTCCCACCTGGGGAGCTCCGGAAAAGGCCCGCAGAGTTTCCGAGCCGAAATCCAAGAGGTATATATGAAGGCTGCGGGCGTCGTGGGCTTTCAGCAGCCCGTAGAGCATGGTGGTGATAAACGTGCTCTTCCCGCCCCTGGCGGCCCCGTATACCACAGCGTTCCCCTCTGCCGAAAGAGGCAGCGTAAGAGGAAACTGCCTCTGGCTGGCGGGATCGTCCGCCTCGCCGATCACAGGCTCCAGGCCGCGCATAGCCGCAGGCGAATACCGCGCGCCGTAGCGCTGGAAAAGCTCCTCCAGCAGAATGACCTTCTTTAAGGGCGGCATCCACATGGGACGCGTACGAACGCCCTCTTCCTCTGCCATACGGGAAAGATACTGCACGATCGTATCCAGCTGTTTAGCGCTGCCGCGTTTTTTCTTCAGAGCCGCCTGGCGGACCACATGACCGACGCCGTCCAGCACGGATACGGAAAGATCCCGTTCCTCTTCAGGCCTTTCCCCGGGGGTATACGGCGCTCCCGCCCAAGCGGACTGACCCAGCTCAAAAATCTCGTTGTATCCCACCTGCAGGTAAAAACGGCCCGTCTGGGTGAGCTCCGCCGCGTCGGGACGCTTGAGCATATCCATACTGTCGCTTTTTTCCTGCACCTTCAGGCATACCCGGAAACGGCTGTTGCTCCAGATTTGATCATCCACCACGCCGCTGGGCTTCTGGGTGGCAAGGATCAAATGGACCCCCAGGCTGCGGCCGATGCGGGCTGCACTGACAAGCTCCCGCATGAAATCGGGCTGCTGGGTCTTCAGCTCGGCAAACTCGTCGGAAATAATGAAAAGGTGCTGCAAGGGCTCCGAAACGGTCCCCTCCCGGTAGAGCTGCTGGTATTTGTAAATATCGATATTGCTCACATGGATTTTCCGGCTCACGTCCTGGAAGATCGCCTGCCTGCGTTTCAATTCGCTCTGAATGGAGATCAGGGAACGGTTCACCGCCGCGCCGTCCAGATTGGTGATGATCCCCACTGTATGGGGGAGCTTTTCAAAAGCCTTGGCCATACCGCCCCCCTTATAGTCGATGAGGATAAAGGCCACCTCGTTGGGGTGATAATTCACCGCCAAAGACAGGATATAGGTGATAATGAACTCGCTCTTTCCCGACCCCGTCATACCCGCCACCAGGCCGTGAGGACCGTGGATCTTTTCGTGGAGATCCAGAGTGAAAAGATTCCCATCCTCTCCAGCACCCACCTCTGTGGCCAGAGAACGGGTCGGATCGTGTTCCTTCCACCGGGTAAGCACGTTCAAATGTTCCGCCTTCCCCACCCCAAACATATGCAGGAAGGTGAGCATGGAAGGGAGCTCCCTTTTGGAGGAAGCCGTCTGCAGGAAAGTGTTGCTCAGCTTCACAGCCAGCTCCCGGCAGGAACCTTTCATATAGATATCCGGGGAAAATGGCAGGCTTCTCCCATAGATATCCTCCTGATCGTACAAAAGCGCGTCCGCCCCGTGAAGCTCCACCACCTTGGCGCACTCCTTCGGAAGGAACCGAAGCTCGTCATAGAGCGCGATAAGGGAAAAACCCCTGCATTCCTTTTCCGCAAGGATCTGACGGACAATCTCCGTCTGTGCCCCCAGGTTCCGGTCCAAAACAAAGACCACATACCAGGGAAGCGGCTCTCCGCCCTCTTCCGGATTGGCCCGGGCCGCAAAGCGCTTCTCCAGAAACGCCGATATCTCCCGGGCGTCCGCCGGGGAAGATGCCATAAAATGCACGCTTTCCGATTCATCCCAGGTATGGGGCAGCCATCTGGCGAAATCCCATTCCTCCGTTTCCTCCTCCCTGCAGATAAAGACCATTTTCACCTCGTCGTAGCTGTGCAGGGCCGCGATCTCCAAGGCGAGCCCCCTGGCGTAAGCCACCGCCTCCGCGCGCTGGCCGATCACGCCCATAACGGGCGTATCCCGCAGGGAAAGCGAGATAGGAACAGACGCGATGTCATGCTTTCCCAGACAGAGGGCGTACATCTCCTTGAGCAGAGGATCCTCCTCCAGCGTGAACTTTTCTTCCTGAAACCGGAATTCCGCATCCATGGGAAGAGAACCCACCCCGAGACGCAGCATAAGGAAATCGTTGTGCCGGAAGGTCCTTTCCCATAGGTTCCGGCGGGCGTTGCGGATACGGTCGATGCAGTCCTCCAGCGTAACGATGTTTTCCTCACGGATCGTCCGCTGCCGGACGCCTTCCTCTTCGATCTTCCGCCGCGTCTCCTCCAGATATGCGCGGTATCTTTTCTGCCGCTGCGCTTCCCTTCGGCGGCGGTTCCGTTTTTCAAACGTCTTTGTGAGCACCGGCCACATAACCGTTCCCAGCAGCATCCCCACAGACATCACAAGGGAAGGCATGGCGCTGATCACGCTGCCGCCTGAACCCAAAACGTTATACAATGTAAAAAAGCCCGTGGAAAGAGAAACGAGCCCCATCGTCATGGACGGACCCAGCACCAGCATCATGGGAGTGGTATCGCCCGAGGGCGGCGCAGGCGGGGCGTCTATATTGAAGCGAGCCGTCTCCACGTCGCGCTTGAAGCGGGGCGAGCGGTAAAACACACCGGAAGCCTCCGGCGCTTCTTCCTCCAGCGCCTCCTGCAGGGGCGGAACCGGCTCCGGAGAAAAGGGATAGAGCCGCCGGCTGCAGGAAACCAGCCCATCCGGATTGTTTATGGCGAGAAACCCTTTCCCCGGAAGGAGCTTCAGCCCGTTGATATAAACGGCGTCTCCCGGGCGCACCTCACAGCTGCGGATGCGTTTCCCGTTTACGAAGGTTCCGTTTGCGCTGCCCAAATCGGTCAGGAAAAGTTTGCCGTCCCTGCCCTCAAGCCTGGCGTGGCTGCCGGAAACGTACGGAAGCCTGTAGCAGATATCGTTCCCGGGTTCCCGGCCTATGGAAATGGAAAAAGGAGAGGGAAGCAGATATTTTGTAAAGGTGCGGCGGTCGTCTGTTTCAGGTTCCGCAAACAGCAGAAGCTTTTTTCCCGCCTCTTTTTCTATAAGAGGATATACGCCGCCGTTTTCCAGAACTACAGATTCCGGGAAGCCCTCCGCCGCGTCCAGGCATATCCGCCTGTTGGAACGCAGAATCCACCTTCCCTCGATCCCTTCCACCGCGGCCGTCCCCAGAAAATACCGGCCGCTCACTTTTTCAGGCAGGGCCAGCGTCCTTATTTGTGTTTCCTCGATCAATGTAAGAAGCATGATACATTCTCCCCGCAGTATTGCAGATACCGTACGCTGCTCTTCTGTTCTTTTGCTTTTCTACTCTTCTGCATTTTTAGTATACGGGGTTCCCCGGGAAATTGCAAACTGTGACAAAGTATGTGACAGCTTTTTCTCCCAGCCCTCCGCTTCCTATACAAATCGTCTCAAAGACGTCTTCCCTTTTATACGTCTCCAGCAGCTGAAAAAGCCTGTTCCCTTTTACGTAAAAAAATGCTATACTATAATTTGATATTCGTATGCAGTATCCTTTAGGAACAATTCTTTCTGTGATAAAGGATGTGAGGATGGGCTGTGTCCGTTTTTTCTGAAAAACTGCAGGAGTGCATAACAAGAGCCAATATAAAGATCGCATCCCTCTCGAAAATCAGCGGAGTGGAAAGAAGCTTCATCCAGAAGATGCTCACCGGCGAACGCATCCCCGGAGATCCGGAGGTGCTCCGTCAGCTTTCCGATGCCCTGATGCTCACCCCGCCGGAACGCCGCATGCTCAACGAGGCGTATTCCATATCGAAGATGGGAGAGGTGATTTACTACAGACGGCTGCTGGTAAAACGCCTGATCGAAGGAGCCGGAAGCAGCCTGGCTCCTTCTCCCATGCTACGGGAATCCTTCCCCGATCCTGCATTTTCCAGGCCCCCCGTCTTCTCTCTTGCCGGCAAGGCCTCCGTCGCCGATACGCTGCGCATTTTAATGGAAGAAGAGCTCAGCAGCGGGGACCCCCGTCTTCTTGCCGTGCTCCAGCCGGAATGCGCTTCGGCGGGGGTGCTTCTCCAATACGCCCGAATCTGCCCCCGGCTTCAGATGGAGCATATCGTCTGTCTGGACAACGAGCTTCAATATCAACGGGAAAATAAATACAATCTCCAATGCCTGCGGAGCATGTTTGAATTCCTCTTCGGGGCCTGTCGGTATTCTCCCTGCTTTTACTATGAAGCCCTTTCGGCCAAAACGAGCAAAACCGCTCTCTTTCCCTGGATGCTCATAGGAGGCAGCTGGGCGCTCCTCCTTTCCGCCGACGAAGAACGGGCCATGGCGGTCAGCGATCCGGATACGGTAGCGCGCTGCCGGGAGCTCTTCTATGACATGAAAGAAGAGTGCCTGCCCCTTCTGGAACCCGGAAGCTCCTTCTGGGATCCCATGGACTGGGATGCGGCGGGGCAGAATATTTCCTATTCCCTCCAGTTTGAACCCTGTCTGGGGCTGTTTTTCACCATGGATATGGCCCGCAAGCAAGTGAAACAGGACATTCCGGAACGCGAAAAGCTTCTTGCCTTTCTGGAAGAGAGGTACAGGCAGATCACCCTGCTGGACGGGGGGAGAAAGAACATTTCCTTCTTCGCCCTGGAGGGATTAGACCGTTTCTTAGAAACCGGCCTCGTTTCCGAGCTGCCGGAGAACTGCTGCGAGCCCCTTCCCCGGGCGTTTCGGGCGGAACTTCTCCGGAGGATGCTGGCCTGCATGCAGGCGGGGAGCTTTACCCCCTATTGTATTCAGACCGCAAAATTTCGGATATCCGAGCATCTCTGCTTTTTCTCCAGCGGTTCGCAGGAAGTATCCTGCACATACAGGCACCCTGTGCACGGCCTGCGGCGCCTTCAGCTGCATGAAAAGAGCCTTGCGTATTCCCTATGCGACTTTTTTGAATACCTGAAAGAAACAGGGCTGGTCCTTCCGGCGGAGGAAACCCGCGCTTTGCTTGAGGACCGGTTCCAGAGGCTGTTCAAAGGGTGAAAAAGAATGGGCCGGCTGCTTAACTTCTTTTTAGGCGCAGCGCTCTGTTTCTCCGGATTATACCGCAGGGAGGCTGAACAACATGTTCAGCCTCCCTTTATATGTTTAAAATCGATTCGCTGCTGCGCTCAGGGTGCGTTCCGTATTTTCCAGCATAGAGGCCAGATCATTGAGATAATTCATGCAGCGGTTCAGATCGTTGTCATATCCCACATACAGAAAATCTACCGCCCCGATCCGTATTTTCTTTAAGAATTCATACCATTCCTGATTTCTTCGGAGGGTATTGAGCTCGTCGTCCAGCCGGACGATGATATTCTGAATCCCAGAAAGGGTATCGGCTATCGTCCGAAGCCTGCCGGAATTCACGCTGATCTGGTCTCCGGGCGAATAGGAAGCGGCAGGGTTCACGACCTTCCTGCCCACCAGCCAGCTCTCAAACAGAATTTTCGCCTCGCTGCAGATGGTTTTCACAAACTCCTTCAGATCCTCCGCAAGCTCCTTGATCCGGTCTGCCAAGCCGATGATCATATCCAGCACAAAAGAGACCGCATAAACGCCGCCGGCCAGGAGAAGGGCCAAAGGCGCCAGCTGAACGACCACGCAGGCTACCGCCGCAAATTTCACAGGTCCCAGCTCTTCATATATAGTATTCAGCAGTTCGCCGCCATATTGGACCAAAAATTCCCGCCCCTCCGGGGTGGTCATCAGCGTCAAAAGTACAGTAGGGACGCCTGCCCGGATAAAACCGATGATATTTTCAACCGTCCACTGCTCGCCGTTCAGGCCTGTCTTTCCACCCTCTCCATTTTCCATCAGCTGCATGATGACTGTAGCCACGTCGTTCCGTTCATCCGGAGGAAGTTTCATAAGGGCTTCGGAAAGCTCCTCCGCTGTAAGAGAAAGAAGGCCCCTCTCCGTTTCCGGATTCATTTCGCCGCCGAATTTCTGCGTACCGCCCTCAAAGACCGGATCGCCGTTTTCATCATAAAGGGCGTAAAAATATTTCAGGTCATGGCCCGCTACAAAATTATCCTTTTCCGACGGGGTTTTGATATAGAAGGTGTGACCGTCCAGAATGATTTTCTCGCCGAGAGGATTGACATAGTCGTTTTCCCCGCAGATAGAATACATCTTCTCCAGATATTCGCGGTATGCCTCTTCCCCGTATTTTTCCTTGAAGGCCGCAATGGCCTCCGGTGAAAACCCCTGTCCGTCCAGAGAAATGCACTGGTCGATATACTCTTTATACAGGGCGTTTATGGTAACATATTGGGATTTATTGCCGCCCTTGGAATGGCCCGTTACGGTGATGTCGTCCGAGGCGTTCAGGCCGTTGTGCTCCACCACATAATCGAAATAGCGGGCGGCCTCCTCCTGCTGCTGGGTCGAAACCTGCGTCATCCCCCGGCCGTTGTCCAGCCATTCGCCGTCCCCCGTCCCCCGATACGTCACATAGATCTTTCCCGTATCCGGATCCGTAAAGGTGCAGGCCTGGGTCCCGCTGTTGAAATCCGTCAGATTCCAGCTCTGGCTTCCGATCTCATATTCGCCGATGCGGTCCAGATTGGCTTTTAGGATATCGAATTCTTCCTTATCGCAATATTTCTGATACAGATCCCGATTTGCTTCAATCGTTTCGATAACGTCCCGGATCGTATCGCCCTCTGCCGCATCCCTGAAGCCCATATACATAAATTCATTGAGCAGGGCGCATATCTCCGATTTCTCCCGAAGGGCGCTGTCCATCCGAACTCACCTCCATTTGGAAACCGCAAAGTTCCCTTCCTTATCCATCACAAAACGTCCGGCTCCGCTTCCATACATATGCCCGGCGTACGTATCCCTTGTCAATACGGAAAGCTCCTCCCCAGGCAGAGTATATACCGTGATATTGGCGCTGAGGCCTCTGCTCCAAAGAGCTTTCCGCAGGTCTTCCATCTGGCCGTCCCGCACCGTCTCCCAGTTTTCCTGAGGGACGAACAAAACAGTGATGCACGCCCCCTTCTGGAGATATTCCAGAGCGGACGCCTCTTTTCCCATAGAAAGGCCTATTTCCTCCGGACGGCAGAAGGCTTTCCAAGCGGCGTCCACGGAGGAGACGATTTTCTGCAGCTCTATGCAGGCTTCTTCATTCCGAAGATATGCCGTGTAATTATCCTTGAAGCCCTCTTTTTTCCCCCGCTCTCCTTCTACAAGGATTTTCTCGCCGGGGAACCGCCGGGAAGCAACGTACCCGCTCTTCAGGGAACTCCCCAGCTGCCCGCCCACCGGCTCCAGCCATGTGAAGCTTTCCCCGTACTTTTCTTCCATATAGGAAATGGCCTCTTCCTGAAATGAATTCCTGCCCGCCATACAGCCTGTCACTCCTATCGCAACCACCAGCAGCGCCGGCAGCAACCAGATTTTTTTCATCGGTTCTCTCCCGTTTACAGCTTAGAAAGCTCTATGCGCGCCCTGTCGTATTTATCCGCCAGATATTCCAGGCGCTGGGCGCAGAGCTCCGTTCCCACGCCTCTCATTTGGTTCAGCTCCTGCGCCGCCTGATCCATCCGCCAGGATACGGTTCGCAGGTCGCTGAGGATATCGTTCAAAAGCGCTCTTGCGTTGGCGTCCATCTATGCGCCCCTCCTAACTCCACAGATTCCTGGCCTGCTGCACCGCGGCCTCCTGAAGACTTCGGTAGGCCGCGGCGGCCTGTTCCAGAAACGCGGCGTAGGCTTCCATAAGGCTTGCCATTTTCTCCACGTCCTCCTGGAACCCCTGCAGCTGGTTCCGGAAGGCTTCGGCATCCTGCCCCTCCCAGCCGCAGGAAGAAGAAACCGTGCTGAAAAGCGATCTACCTGTCCGCCGGTATTCTCCCGCGTCCACCCGTATCGCCCGGGCCGTCGTCTGCATACGCGTTATATGCGCCCGTATGGGGTTTGACTGATACTGTGCCACCGGGTATCCCCCTCTTTCTTCTGGTTTTTTCCTGCCTTATTGAAAAACGGCCTGCTCAGACGCAT
>URRG01000058.1 GCA_900550095.1 uncultured Oscillospiraceae bacterium | reverse complement strand
TGGAAGGGGAATATTGTCAAATTTCTGCTTTTCTGCGGAATACGCCATACGCCGGTTCCGCCCTGCAAAATAAAAACAGGATTCCCCAGTGCGCGAGCAGGGGGAATCCTGTTTTACAGTTTTAGTCAGGTGGTATGAAACCGAAGGTTATTTAGTAGCCTCATACACTGCAACAGCGCAGGCCACGGTAGCGCCGACCATGGGGTTGTTGCCCATGCCGATCAGGCCCATCATTTCCACGTGGGCGGGAACGGAAGAGGAGCCGGCAAACTGGGCGTCGCCGTGCATGCGGCCCATGGAGTCGGTCAGGCCGTAGGAAGCAGGGCCGGCGGCCATGTTGTCGGGATGCAGAGTGCGGCCCGTGCCGCCGCCGGAAGCAACGGAGAAATACTTCTTGCCGTTTTCCAGAGCCCATTTCTTATAGGTGCCTGCCACCAGATGCTGGAAGCGGGTGGGGTTGGTGGAGTTGCCGGTGATGGAGACATCCACGCCCTCGTGCTTCATGATGGCTACGCCCTCCAGAACGTCGTTTGCGCCGTAGCATTTGACGGCTGCGCGCTCGCCCTCGGAGAAGGCCTTGGTTTCCACCACAGAAAGCTCGTCGGTGTAGAAATCGTAGTCGGTCTTCACATAGGTGAAGCCGTTGATTCTGGAGATGATGTAGGCGGCGTCCTTGCCCAGGCCGTTCAGGATGATGCGCAGGGGCTCCTTACGGGCGCGGTTGGCAGTGCGGGCGATGCCGATAGCGCCTTCAGCGGCGGCAAAGGATTCATGGCCTGCCAGGAAGGCGAAACATTTGGTCTCGTCCCTGAGAAGCATAGCGCCCAGATTGCCGTGGCCAAGGCCCACCTTGCGGTTTTCAGCCACAGAGCCGGGAATGCAGAAAGCCTGCAGACCGATGCCGATAGCTTCTGCGGCCTCGGGAGCGGAAGCAGCGCCCTTCTTCAGAGCAACGGCACAGCCCAGGGTGTATGCCCAGGAGGCGTTCTCAAAAGCGATGGGCTGCACGCCCTTTACGATCTTATCCACATCAATGCCCTTGGAAAGGCAGAGATCACGAGCGTCTTCGAGGCTGGCAAGGCCATACTCGGCAAGACACTTTTCTATTTTGGCCATTCTTCTTTCTTTGCCTTCAAACATTACATCGTTAGCCATTATAGTCTAGTCCTCCTTTTTCTGCTTTGTCAGCTTATTCCTCACGGGGGTCGATATACTTGGCGGCGCCGTCGAAGCGGCCATACTGGCCGATGTTCTTCTTAAAGGCCTCATCGGGGCTTACGCCGTGGCGGATATCCTCCAGCATTTTGCCCAGGCGCACGAACTGATAGCCGATGACCTCGTCGTTCTCGTCCAGAGCCATTTTAAGTACATAGCCTTCCGCCATTTCCATATAGCGGACGCCCTTGGCGCCTGTGCTGAACATGGTGCCCACCTGGGAGCGCAGGCCCTTGCCCAGATC
Organism: uncultured Oscillospiraceae bacterium; assembly: GCA_900550095.1. GTDB lineage: Bacteria > Bacillota > Clostridia > Oscillospirales > Acutalibacteraceae > UMGS1264. Next base: position 8,249 of record URRG01000058.1, on the reverse strand, counting down.
CTCCAGGCTGGCGCCGATGGGCAGACCGCCCTCGGAAAACGCCGTCTGGCTGCGGCCATAGGCCAGCTGCTTGAAGATTTCGCGCATAGCCACGTTGATAGCGTCGCAAACCAGGTCGGTATTAAGACATTCGAGAAGGGTTTTGCCGGGCAGAATTTCAGCGGCCATGGCGGCGGAGTGGGTCATGCCGGAACATCCCAGGGTCTCCACGAGAGCCTCCTGGACGATGCCGTCCTTTACGTTCAGGGTCAGCTTACATGTGCCCTGCTGAGGTGCGCACCAGCCCACGCCGTGAGAAAGGCCGGAAATATCCTTGATGTCATAGGCCTTTACCCAGTTTCCCTCTTCGGGAATGGGAGCCGGACCATGATGAGGGCCCTTTCTCACACTGCACATTCTTTCCACTTCATGGGAATAATTCATAATGTGGTACTCCTTTCGGTTTTGATATTCCAGGCCGGGAGTCCGTCGCCTGCGCTCTGCGGCCCAGCGTAAGGCTCCGGCCCGTTTGGGATATAAATCGGAACAAAAACATTATAGGCTATTTTAAGTCCTTGCGCAATAGGCGCGGTTTTTGGGGAAATAAAAGATTTCATGGCGCTTTTCGGCTGGATTTTGGGAGTTCCACACAAAGCGCTTTCTTTTTCCCTTTTCCTGTGCTATACTTACACAGTGAATACGCCTGCGCGTATTTGCTGGATTTTGGAAGGTATTCCGCGGTATGCCGGGCCGGAAGTTGGAAACGGGGCCGGTTCCGCGGCGGAAAAACGCTCCTGCATGCGTAAGCACAGGAGCCGTTTGGAATAGAAAAGATTTTTTGAGGTGATGATCCAATGGCGAATATTCTTGCCGCTCTTTTCGGCAACTACAGCAAGCGCGAATTGAAGCGCATACGGCCTATGTGCGATAAAGTCCTCGCTCTGGAGGAAAAATACAAAGCCCTTTCCGAGCAGGAGCTCCGGGGGCAGACACAGCTTTTGAAGGAGCGCCTTCAGAAAGGGGAAACTCTCGACGATATCCTGCCGGACGCGTTCGCCGTCTGCCGGGAAGCCACAGACCGGGTGCTGGGCACTCCGCACTTCCCCGTGCAGATTCTGGGCGGCATCGTGCTGCATCAGGGACGCATAGCGGAAATGAAGACCGGCGAGGGCAAGACCCAGACGGTCATCCTGCCGGCTTACCTGAACGCTCTCACAGGCGAGGGCGTCCATGTGGTGACGGTCAACGATTACCTGGCCCGCCGCGACAGCGAGTGGATGGGCAAGGTCTTCCGCTATCTGGGGCTTACCGTGGGCCTTATCACCCATGATATGGACAACGCCGCCCGCAAGGCCGCTTACCGGGCGGATATCACCTACGGCACCAACAACGAGCTGGGGTTCGATTACCTGAGAGACAATATGGTGATCTATAAGGAAAACAAGGTGCAGCGCGGCCACCATTTCGCCATCGTGGACGAGGTGGACTCCATCCTGATCGATGAAGCCAGGACGCCTCTCATCATCTCCGGCCAGGGGGATAAATCCACCGACCTCTATGTGAAGGCGGACCGGTTCGCAAAGACTCTCCGTATGGTGAAGGTGGCGGAGCTCAACGAAAAGGAAGACAACGATGCCATTTATTCCGACGCGGATTTCATTGTGGACGAGAAGGCCAAGACCGCCACGCTGACCCCCAGCGGCGTGAAAAAGGCTGAAGCGTATTTCGGTGTGGAGAATCTCACCGATCCCGACAATATCACCCTGCAGCACCATGTGAACCAGGCTATCAAGGCCCGGGGCGTGATGACCAGGGACATCGATTATGTGGTGAAGGACGGGGAAGTCATCATCGTGGATGAATTCACCGGCCGCCTGATGTACGGCCGCCGCTACAACGAAGGCCTCCATCAGGCCATCGAGGCCAAGGAGGGCGTTACCGTCGCCCGGGAAAGCAAGACCCTTGCCACCATCACCTTCCAGAATTTCTTCCGTCTGTATAAGAAGCTTTCAGGCATGACAGGCACGGCCATGACGGAAGAGGAGGAATTCCGGGAGATCTACAAGCTGGACGTGGTGGAGATCCCCACCAACAAGCCCATGATCCGTGAAGATATGCCGGACGTGGTGTATAAGACGGAGAAGGGGAAGTTCAACGCCGTCATCGCCGACATCATCGAGCATCATAAGCAGGGCCAGCCCGTTCTGGTGGGCACCATCTCCATCGAGAAATCCGAGCTGCTTTCCTCCCTCCTGAAGCGGCAGGGGGTCCCCCATGAGGTCCTGAACGCCAAATATCACGACAAGGAAGCGGAGATCGTGGCCCAGGCCGGCCACAAGGGCGCTGTGACCATCGCCACCAATATGGCGGGCCGCGGAACCGATATCAAACTGGGCGGCAACTCTGAATATATGGCCAAGGCGGAGATGCGCCGCATGCAGTTCAGCGAGGAGCTGATCGCTGAGGCGGACGCTTATTCCGAAACCGAGGATGAAGAGATACTCAATGCCCGCAGGACCTTTGCGGAGCTGGAAAAGAAATACAAAGGGCAGATCGAAGCCGAGGCGGAGGAGGTCCGCAAGGCAGGAGGCCTTTACATCATCGGCACGGAGCGCCATGAATCCCGCCGGATCGACAACCAGCTCCGGGGCCGTTCCGGACGACAGGGAGATCCGGGCATGAGCCGTTTTTATATATCCCTTGAGGACGATCTGATGCGCCTCTTCGGCGGCGACAGGATCACGAACCTGATGGATCGGCTCAATGTGGACGAGGATACGCCTCTGGAGACCAAGATGCTTTCCAACACCATAGAGGGGGCGCAGAAGAAGATCGAAGGCCGGAACTTCGGTATCCGGAAAAACGTCCTGCAGTATGACGACGTGATGAACCGCCAGCGCGAGATCGTCTACAGCCAGAGGGATCAGGTGCTGAACGGGGAAAACGTGCGGGATCAGGTCATGAATATGATCGACCAATCCATCGAGACGCAGGTGGACCGGTTCCTTCCCAAGGAGAGCCTCAAGGACGACTGGAACCTGAACGGCCTGCGGGATTACTATGCGGGCTGGCTGCTGGAGCCGGGAGATCTTGTGTATTCTGCCGACGAGATGGACCGTCTGGAGAGGGATTACGTGCAGCTTGAGATCACCCAGAAGGCCCATGAGCTTTATGAGAAGCGCGAGAAGGAGTTCGGCGAAACAATTGCCCGGGAGCTGGAGCGCGTAGTGCTGCTGAGAAATGTGGATTCCGAATGGATGGACCATATCGACGCCATGGAAGAGCTCAAGAGGGGCATCCGCCTGCGGGCCTACGGCCAGCATGACCCTGTGGTGGAATACAGGGTGGAGGGCTTCGACATGTTCGACGAGATGATCGCCGCTATCCGGGAAAATACGGCCCGGATGCTGCTGACCATCCGCCTGAAGACAAAGGAGGAGCCCAAGCGGGAGCAGGTCGCAAAGCCCACGGCTACAAGCGCGGATAAGACCGATACGAAGCAGCCTCTCCGCAAGGGGAAGAAAATAGGCCCTAACGAGCCCTGCCCCTGCGGAAGCGGCAAGAAATTCAAAAAGTGCACCTGCGAGCAGTATCATCCCAGCCGCTGAGCGTCGGTTGGCTGGAGCCGAGAAAGAAACGGAAGGACCCCGGTTTTCCTTATGGGAAGGCCGGGGCCTTCGTTTTGCAGGGGGGGGGCGGGATTTGTGCGCGAAAGCAGAGGATGGCCTTGCCTCGGCATGAAGATAAAAATTTTTACAGTATTTTACAGTATAAATTTCGAAATAGGAGTTATTAAGAATCTGATATCAAAAATAGTGAAATATTTATTGAAATATGTATAAAAATTAGGTATAATAATAAAAACGTCCGTAGGATCTGCCGGCGGCGGAATGCGGGCAGGGAGGTAACGCTTATGGAAAACCGCGTCTTTAAGATCATGTCTAAAAACAGCAATGTTCCGCTGAAGATTGTCAGCGGCCATTTTGCTACAAATCACTCCCATGTCAATTATTATATCGACATGACGACGCTGAAAACGCGCCAGAGTGAGGCGGAGGCTGCGGCCAAAGCACTGGTTCCCCATTATATTGCCAATACGGTGGTGGATACTATCCTCTGCTTGGACGGCACCCAGGTGATCGGCGCCTATCTGGCGCAGGAGCTGAACCGTTCCGGGTTTATGTCCATCAACGCCCACCAGACGATTTATGTGATTACCCCTGAATACGACGGAAACGGGCAGATGATTTTCCGGGACAATATCCAGCCCATGCTCCGCGGCAAGCACGTGCTCATTCTCATGGCGTCCGTCACCACGGGCATCACCGTGCGGAAAAGCGCCGAATGCATCCAGTATTACGGCGGCTCGGCAGCAGGGGTCTGCGCCATTTTCAGCGCCGTGGACGAGGTAGAGGGCATGAAGATCAACGCTATATTCAATGGGAACGATGTGCCCGGTTATGAAACGTATTCCAGCCACGAGTGTCCGCTCTGCGGGCAGGGCCGAAAGGTGGACGCACTGGTAAACAGCTTCGGTTATTCCAAACTGTGAGATCGCAAAAGCCGTTCGGATTTGCCGTTTCACAGGAGGATGGAGCTTCAGCAGCCTGAAAGCGAAAGCTTTCAGGCTGCTTTTGCGCGGGCGGAGGGGCTGGAAAAAAAGCGCTGTTTCTGGTATACTGTACCTGTTTCAGAAAGCCTTGAGGGAAGGGCGCAGGAGAATTTCCCGGCGTTTTTCCAGGTGCTGGCCTGCAAAGAAATCTGTTTCCTGTTTTTTCTGGCCTGCGGCTTTCTGAAGCGCCATACTGAAAGATAGGCGGGAAAGCTATGCCTCGTTTTTTTATCTCATATATTCCGGACGAAACGGCCCGCATCGAAGGGGCGGACGCCCGGCACATCATTCGTTCCCTGCGGATGCAGCCGGGGGAACCGCTGACCATTTGCGATTCTTTGGGGAAGGATTACGACTGCGAGATCGAATCCCTGGAGCCGGAGGCGGTGAACCTGCGGATCCTGGCCATTCGGGAGACGGCGGCCGAACCGTCTGTCAAGGTTACGCTGTATCAGGCTCTGCCCAAATCGGATAAATTCGATTGGGTGGTCCAGAAGACGGTGGAATTGGGAGTCGGCAGGATTATTCCGGTAATGACGGCCCGGTGTGTTTCCAGACCGGACGAAAAATCCATGCGGAAAAAGGTGGAACGCTGGCAAAAGATTGCCGCAGAGGCGGCCAAGCAGAGCGGGCGCGGTATTCTTCCCCGGATTGGGGAGCCGCTTTCCTTTTCCGTAGCCGTGGAGGAAGCGGCTTCGCGGGCGAAAGAAAAAAACGGCGGAAAGGCCGTCGCTTTGCTGTTTTACGAAGGAGGCGGGGAACGTATCCTTCGCCTTGTGGATGAGGGCGCGGAGGAGATATCCATTTTTATCGGGCCGGAGGGGGGCTTCGATCCTTCCGAGGTGGAGCTGGCTGTGAAAAGGGGCGTACAGACCGCTACCCTGGGGCCCCGGATCCTGCGGACGGAAACGGCTCCCATCGCCGCCATGGCGGCTTTGATGCAGGCTACAGGCAACCTTTGAAGAGAGCCGGAAGGAGGAAAGCGAGCATGAAAATGAAGACGGCTCTCGTCACCGGCGGGGGGCGGGGGATCGGAGCGGCTGTCTGCCGCCGTTTGGCCCGGGAGGGCTTTCGGGTGATCGTCCATTATCATACCAGCCGGGAAAGGGCGGAAGCCCTGGCGGAGGAGCTCTCCGGTGAAACGGGGATTTTACATGCGGCTGTAAAGGCCGACCTGCGCCGGGAAGAGGAGATAGAGGCTCTGTTTCGGCAGGCGGGGAATGTGGACGTATTGGTGAACAACGCGGGCGTGGCTCGTCAGTGCCTGTTTACGGATATGTCTGCCGGAGAATGGGACGATCTGTTTTCTGTGGATGTGCGCGCGGCCTTTTTGTGCGCAAAGCAGGCCATGCCGCACATGCTGCATGAAAAAGCGGGGAACATCATTTTTATTTCCTCTATGTGGGGGCAGGTAGGGGCTTCCTGCGAGGCGGCGTATTCCGCTGCCAAGGCGGCCCTCATCGGCATGACAAAGGCTCTGGCAAAGGAACTGGGGCCTTCAGGTATCCGGGTGAACTGCATCGCGCCCGGGGTGATCCATACGGAGATGAACAGCCACCTGCGCCCGGAGGATCTGGAGGCCCTGCGGGAGGAAACTCCTTTGGAGCGGATTGGCATTCCGGAGGATATAGCCGGAGCTGTATCATTTTTGGCAGGAGAGGATTCCTCTTTTATCACCGGCCAGGTGCTGGGCGTGAACGGCGGCTTTGTGATCTGAAATAGGCTGTGCAGGAGGAGCGTTCCGGAGGATTCCGCTGAAATCCGTTTTCTGGCGGAGGTGTTCTGCGGCAGGGATACGGCAGTGGGCGGCTGACGTACGGAAGCAAGAGGCAAACCGACGGAACCGTGGGGCGTATGGAAAAGCAATATGACAGAACCGACTATAGGGAGGAACGGATATGATACAGAAAAGAGAAGACTGGGTGCGCATGCTGAAAGAAATTGCGGATCCCGTCCTGAAAAATGCGGCGGAAGGGAAGCTTCACGCCAGAATGCCGGTGGAGCAGAGGCCCGGGGCCGGGCGGGAGGCGTTTACCCACCTGGAGGCTGTGGGAAGGCTTTTGTGCGGCATGGCTCCTTGGCTGGAAACGCGGGATCCGGAGACCCGGCGGCGGGAGGATATCGACGCCTATGCAGAGTTGGCCCGCAGGGCTGTGGAGCAGATTACCGACCCCGCTTCTCCCGATGCATGCCCTTTTGAGTGGAAGGTGGATGAACCGGGCCAGCCTCTGGTGGACGCGGCCTTTTTGGCCCACGCTTTTTTGCGGGCCCCCAGAGAGCTTTGGGGAAAGCTCCCTCCTAAGGCGAAGGAGAACGTGGCCGCCGCCCTGAAGAAAAGCCGGTGCATTCGTCCCCTGCGCACAAACTGGCTCTTATTTTCCGCCATGGTGGAAGCGGCCCTTTATCATATGACGGGAGAATGTGACGCCATGCGGGTGGATTACGCGCTTACTTCCTTCCGCTATTGGTACAAAGGGGACGGCGTCTATGGAGACGGCGATTATTTTCACTGGGACTACTACAACAGCTATGTGATCCAGCCCATGCTGGTGGATATCAGCCGGGAAACGGCTCCACTGTTCCCGGAAAACGGAGGGCTGGGTGAACAGTTGCGGGATACCTTTGCGGCGAGAGCTTCCCGTTATGCGGAGGTTCTGGAGCGTATGATCGGGCCGGATGGAAGCTACCCGGTTTTGGGACGTTCTTCCGCTTACCGGTGCGGGGCCTTCCAGATGCTGGCTCAGGCCGCTCTGCAGCATATCCTGCCGGAAAACCTTCCTGCGAACCAGGCTCGCTGCGCCCTTTCGGCTGTGATCGGCCGCACGATGGAGGCCCCGGGGACCTTTGACAGGGAGGGGTGGCTTACCATCGGCGTCTGCGGCTCTCAGCCGGGATTGGGAGAGGGCTACATTTCCACGGGCAGCCTGTATCTGTGCGCGGCGGCGTTCCTCCCTCTGGGCCTGCAGGAAAATGATCCTTTCTGGGCAGGAGGGGATGTGCCCTATACCGCGCAGAAAATATGGAGCGGCGAGGATATGCCCCTGGATCACGCGGCGGATTGATTTTTCCATGAAAGCCCGGTTTCCGGCTGAAAGGGAATGATTCCCATTTTGACGCAGTCGCATATAGGCTGAAGGCTGACGTTGGCGGACGTTTTTTGCAGGCGGCGCCGAAGCAGGTATACGCTATGCACGGAAAATTCATTTTGTTCCTTACATAAGACGGTTTTTATTTCGCTTCTATAATTCATTTTAATGGTCCAAATGTGTTTGGAAAATGCTATACTGGATAGCGAATTGAATTTTGAACGAATATGCATATCTTTTCGTTCATGCTGAATAAATTTTTATACACAGGGACTAATGTCTCATTCTGCGAAAGAATGAGACATTTTTTATTGTGCAGGTGGCCGAATGGAAATATATAGATTAGGAGGTGTGCTCAAGGTGCGCTCGGCTAAATCGGCGGCGCTTTCAGAAAATCATGGGAATGTAAGAGAGAAGCGCATAAAAATTAAGGAGAAAATGGGAAAGGAGGCGGGAAAATCATTGGCTCTGCCGTCGTTTGCGGCCTGGCGGCTGTCAGATGATTCTTCCGTGGCCTTAGGAGCGTGCCCCATCTGCATAGAATTTGCTGCATACAGCATAAATAAGGGAAG
>URRG01000057.1 GCA_900550095.1 uncultured Oscillospiraceae bacterium | reverse complement strand
TGCACGAAAGTATACATACCGTATGCAAAATCCGGGGCCGGAACGCTTGTTTAAACGTTCCGGCCCCGGATCTCTTTTTTATTTTAGGAAGCGCCGCTCCAGATCCCGAAGCCGCCGGAGGACCTCCGCCGCAGGCAGGCCCATCACGGTGTAGTAATCCCCGCGGATCCCCTTCACCAATATGCAGCCCCGGCCCTGGATGCCATAGGCGCCGGCCTTGTCCATAGGCTCTCCCGTTGCGATATATGCCCGGATTTCCTCTTCCGTAAGAGGATAGAACTCCACCTCTGCTTCGCTCACGAAGGTCTTGCTCCCCTTGGCCGTGCGCAGGCAGCAGCCCGTATACACCCTGTGCACCCTGCCCGAAAGGGCCGAAAGCATAGAAAAGGCTTCCCCCTCCGAAGAAGGCTTTCCCAAAAGCCGGCCGTCCAAGGCCACCAGCGTATCGGCCCCCAGAACAACGTCCTCCGGCCCGGGGGCTACCTCTGCGGCAAAAGCCTTACGCCTTGCCAGCTCCTGCACCAGCTCCCCGGGGGAAAGCTCCGGCGGGCGGCTCTCATCCCCATGGGAAGGGACCACCTCAAAAACCGCCCCGGCCATTTTCAAAATCTCGCGCCGCCTGGGCGACGCGGATGCAAGATACAGCATACCGCCATTCTCTCCTTTCGACCTATGGGCCCGTCCGCCCTTATCCCGGCCTGCCGCCGGTTTTTCCTCCGCTTTTTTCGGCTTCAGCCGTTCCCGCCGGAACGGGGCCGCGGGTCAGTCCTTCACGCGGATGCGGCTGTATACTATAATGGCGATCAAAAGCAGGATCGCCTGCGCCGTATTCAGCCCGATCCGGGCCCCAAAGGTGAATTTCACAATGGCCAGATCCAGCGTGGCGGGATCCAGCCCGAAGGAGGCGGAAAGAGAAAGCCAATCCAGGAACGCCACACCGGCGCACACGTCCCCCAGGACCTTTCCCAGCACCACAGCCAGCAAAAGCAATACGATCAAAAGCAGTGTTTTCACTAAATTCCGTTTCATAAGCGATACGAGCCCTCCCGCTCCGTTTTCTGTCCGCACCCGGCCGGCCTATACTTCGGCAGACGGAATGCGCGTATGCCGCCCGCCGTTAGGCCGGACCCTCTCCGCCCATCTCCGGCGGCTCAAAGGAGAAACCGGACGGAAAGGAGCCCGAAAGCTCTCCCCTCCGCCGCTCCATCATCCTGTATCCCGCAGCTGCGCAGGCTTCCCCTTGCGCCCTCAAAGCTTCCCTGTGGAGCCGAAGCCCCCGGCGCCTCGGGCGGTCTCGTCCAGCTCTGCGGCTTCTTCCACGGGCAGCAGGGCTATGGGCATGACCACCATCTGAGCGATACGCTCTCCGGGCTGCACGGTATAGGGCTCCCTGCCCACATTGCACAGGCCCACGCAGATCTCCCCCCGGTAGTCGCTGTCCACCACGCCCACGCCGTTGGAAAGGCAGATCCCGTGCTTCACCCCCAGGCCGCTGCGGGCAAACAGGAAGATCGCCAGCTCCGGCCCGGGCAGGGCCGCGGCTATTCCCGTAGGGATCTTCACAAGAGCGCCGGGCTCTATGGTCACAGGCTCCTCCAAGCAGGCGCAGAGATCCATCCCCGCGGAGCCCGCCGTCCCCCGCGCGGGAACGGAAGCCCCCGGGCGAACCCTTTTTATGCGCAGGCTGCGCGGGCTCCCGGCCTCGTTCCTTTCCTCCCCGGGAACCTCCGAGATCCCCGGCGTATTCACACAATCCTTCCGATCCTTTTCCATAGCGTATTCCTTTCTGCGCCTGCCGCTGTATTTCTCTATGTACGCATGTATCTATGTTTCTGCAGCCTGTGCCCCGGTATCTCGGTATTCCGGTATCCGGCGGTCCCGCGCTTCCGCCCGGCGGCCTGACGACCAGGCGATCCGGCAATCTGGCGGGGCTGGAATGCCTGCAGCTCCCAGGACCCATAGGCCCGCTCCCATGGTGAGGGCCCTTTCATAGGCCTATTGGGCCTTCGGCTGCGTGAAACGCCTCAACCGGTCTCCAAAACGGGCCTTTTCATCCTTTCGGCCTTTTTACCTCTTTTTTCCTCCTCCGGTTCCAAAGCCCCGGCGGGAAAGGCCCCTGGTATACTCTCCCTCCGGTGCGCCGCCTGCAAAGTAGCGCCGCAGAACGGCTCCCTGCTCTTCTTTGCTTTCCGTGGTAAAGCGCAGCACACCGAAATCCAGGTTCCGGAACGAGGCGAGCATGTCTGAAAGCTCCAGGGGCAGGGAATTGAGCACCTCCGAACAGCTTCCCGTACACTGCACCGGGAAGCGGAGACCTTTCCTATCCGTCAGCCAGGGGGTTTTCCCCGTTTTCCTGCAGTGCAGGCACCCGGAAGGCCCGTTTGCCGCCGGGCAGTTTCTGGTGAGCATCAGAGGAAGCCGCCCATATACCAGTACGCCCCTGGGCAATTCCCCGCCGAGCCTGTATGCCTGAGGCAGGGAAAGCTCACAGCTCAGCTCCGTATCCGCAAGGCCCTGCTCCGCAAGCCACAGAAGGGACTGGCTGTTCGCCGCGTTCAGGGAAAATCCCCCATGCACCGTGAGCCCTGCTTCCTTCGCCAGACGCGCCGCGCCGACGTTTCCGGCCCACACATGAGAAAAGCCCGCGTCTCGCCAGCGCCGGAGCTTTTCCGCCGCCGCCCTTTCTATGCCGAAAAGGCCCCTGGGTATCTCCAGCCCCAGAGAAAACCCCTCCCGCCGGAGGCGTTCCCAATCTTCCGGCCCCGTCTCCCAGGGAATGAAGCACAATTCGCAGGAGCATGCCTCTTTGGGAAGATCCGCCGAAGAAAAGCGGGCCCGCAAAGGCAAGGCTCCCTCTTTTGCCCGATGGGCGGGAACCTGCAGAAGAGCTCCGGCGGCTTTTCCGTCAAAGGGCACAGGAGGCCGTTCCTCCCTTTTCTGCAAAAGCTTTTCCAGCGCTTCCCGGCGGAGGCGGTTCAGGGAGGAAAGGGGCAGGGAGAGCCCTTCTCCCAGCCGCAGGGAAAAACGCTCCACGCAAAAGGGCGTCCCTCCCGTTTTGGTCAGCTGCTCCCGGCAGCGCTCCTCATCCAGCGGACGGCTGAGAGCGGCCTCCGGCATTTCTCCCAGAACGCAGGCCGTCCTCCCCTGCTGGTCCCGGGCCGTGAGGCGGGCGGGCTCACCGGGCAGGATGGAGCACTCCAGCCCGATGGGGATCCGCCTCCCTTCCTCCCGGTACAGGCCCCGCAGGGCCCCCAACACCTGGGGAGAGGCGGCCTCCACGTCCTCTCTGGAGCGGATCCCGAACATGTGCCTTCCCCTTTTGCCGTCCGGGTAGCCGCTGGTAAAGCCGGAGCGGGAAAACACCGCTTCCAGGTTTCGGGTCAGCTCCTCGGGAACAGGTCCGCCGTCCGCTGCCCGGCGGCAGGCGGAAACGGCGGCGGCCACGTACTCCGGCCTCTTCATGCGTCCCTCGATCTTGGCGCACACGATCCCCGCCCGGGAAAGCTCACCCATCCTGCGGATCATGGAAAGATCCTTGAGGCTCAGGTCGTGCCCCGTTCCTCCCTGGCAGGAAAAGGGCAGACGGCAGGGCTGGGCGCACAGGCCCCGGTTTCCGCTTCTGCCCCCAAGGACGGAGCTCATATAGCACTGGCCGGAAACAGACATGCACAGGGCCCCGTGCACAAAGGCCTCCAGTTCCACGGGAACAGCCTTTGAAACCTCTTTCATCTCTGAAAGGGACATTTCCCGGGAAAGCACCACCCGGGAACACCCAGCCTCCCAAAGCGCCCGGGCCCCCGCCGGGGTGTGGACGCTCATCTGGGTGGAGGCGTGCAGGGGCAGTTCCGGCGCGGTCCGCCTTAAGAGCCTGAGAAGGCCCATATCCTGCACCAGGACCGCGTCCACCGGCAGGGAAGCGGCGAAGGCCGCAGCCTCCAGCGCTTTGGGGAGCTCCTCCTCCAGCAGCAGGGTATTCAAAGCCAGATAGACCTTTACGCCCCTGCCGCGGCAATACCGCACGGCCTCCGCAAGCTCCTCCTCCCCGAAGTTCTGCGCGTTGGCCCGGGCGGAGAAACGGCTGCCGCCCAAGTAGACCGCATCCGCCCCGCAGCGCACGGCGGCCTGCAGGCTCTCCATGGAACCTGCAGGGGCCAGGACCTCCATGGGAGCCGCCCCTCTGCCGAGCGGCAGGCTCTCTCCCCGTCCGGCCCGCGCATCCCCTATATCCTTTTTCACAGCCGATCCCTCCTTACGGCAGAAACACTCAAAAAGCCGCGGCATATCCCTCCGCCGGGATACGCCGCGGCAGTCCGCGCCTCCCCAGGAGCCCTTCCCCCCACGGTTCCGGAACCCTTATTTCTCCTGCCCGCGGTCCTCAAAAAAGCTCATGAAGCCTTCCTGCTCCTGGAGCTCGCTGGTTTTCACCGCAGGGCGGGAATAGCTCCCCGTTTTCGCCGCCTGCTGCACAGGCGCCTCAGAGGGATGGGCCGCGGCAGGAGGAACGGCTTCCTCCCCTTCGCCGGAAAGGCGGCCCCTGAGCGTCTGGAGTTCCCGGCGGAGGCGCTCGATCTCCCGGCGGGATTCGTCGGCCTCCATTCTGGATTTGGAGGAATCCTCCAGGTAATCCTTGATCTGCGAACGGAGGTTGTCCGCCGAATCCTTCGCCTTGCGCGCCTCATCGCAAAAGCTCAGAGCGGCGATGACCGCCGCCATGGTGGTAGAGATCCTGTCGTTCTTCGACATGACTCCGTTCATGGTCTTCTGCACCTCGTCCCCCACGGAAAGGACATAGGATTCCGGATCGTCGGAGCCTACCACGCATTCGATCCCGCAGATCGTCAGATGAACCTTATTTTTATTCAATGGTGTCACCCTTTCTTCATTCCCGTCGTATTCCCGTATCTTCAGCCGTCTTACGGCGCGTGTTCCGGTTCCAGCCTTCCGGCCGTATGCCCGCCTTGCGGCATCCCGCAGAGGAACGCCGGAAACGCAAATGCCGTATGCTGGTATAGCAGGTGTAACTATACGCATATTATAGTCTATTTTGCTGGAATACGGAAGCCCCCTTTTGCCGGAAATCCCCGGATGACGGCGGCCCGCAATTTTTATTTTACCAGGTTTCGGCAAATTTTGTGGATTGTGAACAGCATCCTTCCGACAGCATCCACACGCAAAATAAATTTTGTATACTTTTCACTAATATATAAAAAATTATTTCTGCAATGAATATTTTGAAAATCTTGCGCAGGATCTCTGAAAAAGTTAATTCCAGCGCTGATTTCCAGCAGATTCCTTTATTTTCCGATTCTCTGTTCCTGCGTATTGAATAATCCTTTATTTTGGTCTATAATAGACATAAATGCTTACGGCTGTCACACTCAGAGAGGAAAGCCGCCGCTGCCGTGGCTGGAAGCGCTCCTTCGCCGCATTTCACCCCGGCGTCCCCGCTTTCAGGCCGCCGCGTCTTCCCCGGTTCCAGCCGCCGGACGGAAATCTTTTCCAAATCATTCCCCCTTCCCTCCCCGGGAAAAGGAAGGGCCGAAAATTCAGCAGAAGGACGGATCTACACTATGAACTACATGCTGTCTGTCAAAGAAATCCGAAATCAGATCGTAGACCGGCTGTACCACAGCTTCGGTGTCAGCCCGGAAAATGCCACCTATGAACATTATTACAAGGCGGTCGCCCTCGTCCTTGGGGACATGATGAGCCGCGGGCGCACCGAAACCAAGCACGAGGCTCAGGATACGGGAACCAAGCAGATTTACTACCTCTGCATGGAATTCCTCATGGGCCGTTCCCTGAAAAACACCCTTTTCAACCTGCATCTTACAGAGCGCTTCCGCGAGGCCCTCAAAGAGCTGGAGATCAATCTTGATGATCTCTATGAGGAGGAGCCCGACGCGGGTCTCGGCAACGGGGGATTGGGCAGGCTGGCCGCATGCTTTCTCGACGGCCTGGCCTCGCAGGGCTACCCGGCCATAGGCTATTCCCTGCTCTATGAATACGGCATCTTCCGCCAGAAGCTGGTGGACGGCTGGCAGACCGAGCTGCCCGATTTCTGGCTGCCCGGCGGCAAGGTATGGCTGCACGAGGTGCCCGAGAAGGCAGTGGAAGTCCACTTCGACGGGCATATCGAAGAAAGCTGGAACAACCAGTACCACGTGGTGCGCCATAAGGACTACACCAACGTGCTCGCCATCCCCTACGACATGTTCGTGGCCGGACTGGACGGCCGCAGCGTCAGCAAGCTGCGCATATGGGCCGCCCGTTCCCCGGAATTCGACATGAAGATGTTCAACTCCGGCAATTACATGCGCGCCATGGAGCAGAACGCCATGGCCGAGGTCATCACCAAGGTCCTTTACCCGGAGGATAACCACCTGGAGGGCAAGAGCCTGCGCCTTTCCCAGCAGTATTTTCTGGTTTCCGCCACCATCCAGGATATCATCCGCCGCCATCTCTTCAAATTCAGCACCCTCGACAATCTGCCGGATACGGTGGCCATCCACCTGAACGATACCCACCCGGTGCTGGCCGTTCCGGAAATGATGCGCATCATGCTGGATGAATGCGGCTACGGCTGGGATGAAGCCTGGGACATCGTGACCCGCACCATCGCCTACACCAATCACACCGTTATGGCCGAGGCTTTGGAATGCTGGGGCCAGGATATGTTCCGCTTGCGCCTGCCGCGTATCTATCAGATCGTGGAGGAGATCAACCGCCGCTTCTGCGCCGGCATGCATGAAAAGGGCGTGGACGGCTACAAGGTGGGCCGCATGGCTCCCCTGAACGACGGCTATGTGAAAATGGCCAATCTGGCCGTGGCGGCTTCCCATTCCGTAAACGGCGTTTCCGCTCTCCACAGCGATATCCTGAAGGAAAGCGTCTTCCACGACTTCTACACGGAGATGCCCGAAAAATTCACCAACGTCACCAACGGCATCGCCCACCGCCGCTGGCTCTGCCAGAGCAACCCCAAGCTTTCCGAGCTGATCGCCTCTCTGATCGGGGACGGCTTTATCCGCGACGCTTCGGAGCTTCAAAAGCTCTCTGCCTTCACGGAGGATCCGGCGGTGCTCAGGCAGCTCTCTGAAATCAAGCTGGAAAACAAAAAGCGCCTGGCGGACTACGTGAAAAAGCAGAACGGCATTGAGATCGATCCTCACTCCGTTTTCGATATCCAGGTCAAACGCATGCACGAATACAAGCGCCAGCACCTGAACGCGCTGGAGATCCTCTCCACTTACCTGTGGCTGCGGAAGAACCCCGGCGCGGATTTCACGCCCCATACCTATATCTTTGGAGCAAAGAGCGCCCCGGGCTACTACTTCGCCAAACAGATGATCCGCTTCATCGTAAAGCTGGGCGATCTGATCAACAACGACCCCCTGGTGAACAAAAAGATGAAGGTCGTGTATGTGGAGAATTACTCCGTCACCCTGGCGGAGCTGATGATCCCCGCTGCGGACATCTCCGAGCAGATCTCCCTTGCGGGCACGGAGGCCAGCGGCACCAGCAATATGAAATTCATGATCAACGGCGCCGTCACCCTGGGCACGCTGGACGGGGCCAACGTGGAAATCCACGAATCCGTAGGGGACGACAACATCATCCTCTTCGGCATGACGACGCCCGAGGTGAACCAGCTCAAGCAGCAGTGCTTCCACCCGGAGCTGATCGCCCAGAACAGCCCCGAAGTCAGGGAGGCGCTGGGATTCCTGGAGAGAGGCTTCGGCGGCGTGGATTTCCACGATATCGTCAACTCTCTGCGGAATGTGGATCCCTATATGGTCCTGGCGGATTTCGACTCTTACTCCAAGGCCCGCAGAAGAGCTGTGGAGCTTTATCAGGACCAGGCCCGCTGGCAGAAGATGTGCCTCGTGAATATCGCCAATGCAGGCCGCTTCGCAGCGGACCGCGCCATCCGCGAATATGCGGAAAACATCTGGCACGCGAAGCCTCTGGAGGAGCATCCCTCTGAAAAGAAAAACGCCGGCAGGCATCACCGCTGAGTCTTTCTCCCCAGGATGCTCCCCCTCCCC
The DNA here is from genome assembly GCA_900550095.1 of uncultured Oscillospiraceae bacterium. Taxonomy (GTDB): domain Bacteria; phylum Bacillota; class Clostridia; order Oscillospirales; family Acutalibacteraceae; genus UMGS1264. The sequence continues at coordinate 1,665 of URRG01000057.1, read as the reverse complement.
CGGCAGCCAGGCCGCGCAGGCTCCTGGAGCGCCGCTGTTTTCCAAAAGCGCTCCGGCATATGTCATAGAGAAAGGCCCCGGGCCTTCTTCCCCAAAAGGGGCCGCCGCCGCGGCCCCTTTCCTGTGTGCGGCGCCTGATTTTGATTTTTGTCCCTGCGGGCCGCTTCGGCGCCCAGCCAGCTGAGGGACCGCGGATTGTTTTAACGGAACCGGCCGCAAGCTTCAAATCAAGGGTACCGGGCGGCAAAGCTGAGAACCGGGAGACAAAAGGCGGAAAATAAAAAATGCAAGGCGCAGGATGCAGGACACAAGGCGAAAGTCAGAAACCGGGAGAACCATATGTTTAAATTTCCCGCCGGATGCCATACTGTTTTACATACGCCCATTCCGTCGCGCGTCCCGTATGCGCCGGGCTTTGTGGCTCCCTGCATGCGCCGGCGCTTTCCTCCTGTTTTCCGTTCGCGCCCGGCGTTCGGGACGCCGGACAGCCTCCCCGGGATGACTGCGGAATATCCGGGGCAGCCCCATCCAAATTTTTCAAAATTTCCCCGTAAGTTCACAAAATTTTCATTGTGTATAATTGCCAATGAGGGTATAATATCCTTAGCATTGCCTCAGAGGGCGAAGCTGTGCCCTTTCAATCCGCAGGGGCGGCGAAGGCCCAGTAAATCTTCTTCGGGGCAGAGGGCGGCGCATCATGCCGCCGGAGGCGCCGTTTTAAAAAGGGACGCCGCAGCGGGAAAACGGTCCGCGGCAGATAGCGGCATATAAACCGTATGAAGCCAAAACGGCGGCAGACCTGCGGATTGCCCGGCTCATCGAACTTCGTCACCGCGCATATCCGGTTGCAAGTGGAAAACAAAGCAGCTTTTAAAAATAAGGAAGCGAGGGAAGTCTTCACGGCTTCCAAAAAAGCTTGCCCGCTGCCTGTGGGGCAGCCGGCGAAAGGGGTAGAAACACACATGTTTTCAAAGGACATCGGAATCGATCTGGGAACCGCCAACACGCTGGTATTTATGAAGGGAAAGGGCATCGTCATGCGTGAACCCTCCGTGGTAGCCGTGGACGTGCGCAGCGACACCGTTCTGGCGGTGGGCACCCAGGCTAAGGATATGATCGGCAGAACGCCCGGCTCCATCGTGGCCGTTCGTCCCCTTAAGGACGGCGTTATCGCCGATTTCGACATCACTGCCACCATGCTCAAGCACTTTATCCGCAAGGCGGTGAAATCCACTACCTTCTCCAAGCCCCGCATCGTGGTCTGCATCCCCTCCGGCGTAACGGAGGTGGAGCGCCGCGCCGTGGAGGACGCCGCCAGCCAGGCGGGCGCCAGTCACGTGGAACTGATCGCGGAGCCTATGGCCGCCGCTATCGGCGCGGGCCTTCCCGTGGGGGATCCCACCGGCAGCATGGTCGTGGATATCGGCGGCGGAACGGCGGAGGTTGCCGTCATCTCTCTGGGCGACATCGTGACCTCCGTCTCCGTCCGCGTGGCGGGGGATAAATTCGACGAATCCATCATCTCTTATGTGAAGAGGAAATATAACCTGCTTATCGGCGAACGCACCGCCGAGCAGATCAAGATTTCCATCGGCTCCGCTTACCCCACCGAGGAGACGGAGGGCGCTACTGTGGAGATCAAGGGCCGCAACCTGGTGGACGGCC
>URRG01000056.1 GCA_900550095.1 uncultured Oscillospiraceae bacterium | reverse complement strand
TAATGGTAATGGCAAAATACTTCTGCAGAGAGGACCAGGTAATGGGGAACGCCGCCGCCAAGGCCATCCACAGAGGAATGCTGGGCATGGACATAAGGAATTCCACAATACGCTGGATGACCGTATCCACCTTTCCGCCATAATACCCGGAAATACCGCCAAAGATGCAGCCCAGAATGAAGGTAAAGAATACGCCCACAAGACCTGTGCTCAGAGATATCCGCAGCGCGCTCAGAACCCTCGAATACAGGCACCGGCCTGAAGAATCCGTTCCAAATGGGAAAAACACATCCGGTTCCGGCGTTCCGAAAAGATGGATATCCCCGGGAATAAAGCCCAGAAGCTTATAGGAATCGCCGTGATAAAAGAACTGCAGATAATGTTTTTTAGAGGTATCCTCCACATAATACTTTTTCCAGGTTTCGGGATCCTCCTCCTGCTTCAGCCCATACACAAAAGGCCTGAGGGAAAAATTTCCGTTTTCGTCCACAAAATGGATTCTTGTAGGCGGCATGCTGATGGCGCTGGTGCTCCGCTTGGCCATATCCTGAGTCGCAAAAAACTCGCAGAAAATCCCCAGCGTATACAGGATGATCAGAAGCACCATACCGATCATGGCCAGCTTGTGCTTCCTGAATTTCCGCCACATCAGCTGCCATTGGGTCTCCATATATCTGGCTTCTTCCGCCGCAGCTCCGGTTGCCTTTACCTTTTTATGAAACAATGCCATTTTCTCCCCTCCTTTACTGCAGGCGGATCCTCGGATCCACTACCACCAGCAGGATATCCGAAATAAACATACCTATTATCGTGATCATAGTCAGGAACAGGATGCTCCCTCCTGCCAGATACATATCCTGCGACAAAAGCGCGTTATAGAGCAGCGAACCTACAGTGGGGATATTCAGCACAATGGCCGTCACTGTCGCGCCGGATACAATGGAAGGAAGCACGCTGCCTATGGAAGAAATGATGGGGTTCAGCGCCACGCGGACCGGGAACTTATAGATCATTTTGTTCTCCTTCAGACCGCGGGCCCTGGCCGCCACCACATAGGGCCTTTTCAGCTCATCCAGCAGGGAGGCCCGCAGGATACGGATAATATTCGCCATACTCTGCAAACCGATTACGATGATTGGTATAACCATGTGTTTGCAAAGATCCCAGAATTTGGCCATGCTCCATGGGGCATCTATATATTCCGGCGAGAAGAATCCGCCTACGCTGAGCCCCAGATACTGGTTGCTGTAATACATAAGCACCAGCGCCAGGAAAAAGCTTGGAGTCGCAAGGCCGATGAAGCCGAAAACGGAAGCCGTATAGTCGCCGATGGAATACTGATGGCGCGCCGAATAGATGCCGATGGGCACCGCGATGGCGTAGGAAAACAACAGGGTAACGCCGGAAAGGAGCACCGTCATAGGCATATAAGAGAACAGCAGATCCTTAACGGGCATCTGCCACTGAAAGGACTGACCGAAATCCCCCTGGAACATGTTCCGTATCCAGAGGAAATACTGTTCCCACATAGGTTTATCCATTCCATATCTGGCTTTTAGCGCCTCAATCACCGAAGCGTCCACTTCTCCGCCCATTTGCTGCTCCAGATTCGATATGTAGGAAGTCAGATAATCCCCAGGCGGAAGCTGGATGACAATAAAGGCAAATACAGACATGACTGCCAATAAAATAACCATATAGAGGAAACGCTTCCCAATGTATTTTGCCATTTCGTCATACCTCCTTTTCATACAACTTTTATCACGGTAGCTAACAGTACGGAAGCGGGAAAGCATTCCGATACTTTCCCGCTTCTACGTTCAGAGTTCAGATCATGCTAAGCCTTGCTGGAAAAATCATATACGCAATGTCTTAATACTTGAAATACCAGGTGTCGCCTCTGTAGGGACGCCAGAATCCGTAGTCGTTGGCAAAGGTGCCCTCGGTGGGAGTGTTCCCCAGCCGGTTGCTGATCAGCACCATCCTGGGGGATACGGCTGTACCGATATACCAGCAGTTATCGCTGATCCTCTGGAGGATACTTTCGCCCAGCTTTCCATATTCCTCATCATCGGGTGAAAGGGTTGCAAACTTAAGGCAATCATCATACAGCTGCTGGATGTCCTCCGGGGGCTTCTCGCCTTCAGCTCCGTTGCTGTCCCAATAATCTCTGTAAGCCTGCATAAAAGTCAACGGTGCTCCAAGTCTTCCTGGATTCAGGGAACTAAAGGCAGAGCTTCTCAGATACGTTTCACCGACGCTATCCAATGTAAATGCCTGCATCTGGCGCTGGTTCGCGTCGCCTCTCTCTTCGTAATAGGTCCTTTCTTCCTGGTTCAGAGTGACCTTGATACCTACTGCCGTCCAGTATTCGCAGGCCATTTCAGCAGTGGGGGCAAACTCTTCGATGGTTTCCAGAACCAGATTGAATTCCTGGCCGTTGGGCATCAGGCGGACAGTATGGCTGCTGTTCCACTCATAGCCGCATTCATCCAGAAGAGCGTTGGCCTTGTCCACATCGTATTCGATATAAGCGTTCTCAAACTCTTCCTTCATAAAGGAGGTATTGGAAGCCGCCGTGGCCTGACGGATATCGCCCTTGCCATAATAGAGGGTCTCGTTCATGGTCTTGCGGTCAAGAGCATAGCTCATGGCCTGACGGAATTTCACATTGTTAAAGATTTCCCGGAGATTCTCATCCTCGCTGGTAATATTGAAGGTAAAGGCACAGTCGGAACCTCTGGTGTTATCAAAGAGATAGAGCTTATAGTCGCCCTTCTCCTCGTTCTCCTTCAGCATGGTGTAATCGCTGACCGGGAAGGGATTCTCGCCCGCCGCATGGATCTCGCCGCTGATCAGCTTCAGATTGCGGACGTCCTTATCCTGCACGATCAGAGCTTCCTGCTCGTCGATATAGGGAAGCTGGTTCCCTTCCTGATCCACTACGTGATAATACGGGTTCCGGGCGAAGAAGCGGTTGCCGTTGTCGTCGATGCGGTCCAGCACCCAAGGATATACGCTGGGGGCTTCCGTGTCCATAGCCGCCTGGGAATTATCGATATGAGCCTGGAAGCAGAGAGCCCAGGAATCGTACCCTTCTTTCTTCGCCACCTTCTCTGCATCTTTGTTATACTTGATGTGGTATTTGGAAAGATACTTCTTCGGCGCAAAGAAGCTGCGTATAATCCCCGCTGAGTTCCTGGCCATAACCACTTCAAAAGAGGGGTTCGGTTCTTCAAACTTGATCTTCAGAGTATAATCGTCCACTTTCTCATACGTCATAGGCTTGCCGTTTACACAGTAAGAAAGATCTACAGATGGGCTGATCTCCTCGTTCATGAGGACGTCTTCATACCAGAACATCCAGTCCTCTGTGGTAAGAGGATCGCCGTTTGACCATTTCATTCCCTTACGAAGATAAATAGTATATTCCGTGGCATCCTCATTGATTTCATAGTCTTTAATGAGATTCGGTTTAAAAGTCTGCAAATCCTCTTCAATAGTAAGAAGGGCCTGATTACGCAAACCCTCTGTATCCACCTGGCCGCTGGTGGGACCGAAAGCCGCGCCTATGTATGTACCGCCGTAAGCGCCGATTTCATCGACTTCCACTACTGCCGGCTCTTCCGGAAGCCGTTCCTCAATGGGGGGAAGCTCGCCTTTTTCCACAAGCTCGTGTACTTTTGGAGACTCCTTGTACTTCCCGTCTCCCACGCCGCCGCGGACGAGATCCTCTCCACCGCCTGAACCGCTTGCCGCAGAAGCCGTTCCGCCGCCGGAACTGACCGGCGCCGTCGGCCCTCCGCATCCGACGGCGCCCAGCATCAGACACGCCGCCAGAAAAGCGCTCAGCCATTTTTTGCTCTTTTTGCTTTTCATTACAATACCTTCCTTTCACTGCATTCATTTTCTTTGCCGTAATGTATCTCTTGTTATCAGCGTAGGCTGCAAGATCACTTTTTTAGAATTCCATAATCCATTGTTCAGCTCCACCGCATCCAGCAGCGCAAAGCATTCGGCGGTCATAACGTTGGCATCCAATGAATACGTAGTCAGTTCCGGCGTCATCTCTCCGGCTAAAGAAATATTATCCACTCCCAAAACTGAAAGCTGCTCCGGGATCTCGACGCCTCTTACCTTCAAAGCCTGTATAAGTCCGATAGCGATCCAGTCGTTGGCAGCAAACAGCGCCGTACAGTTTCCCCTCCGAATCAGCTCTTCCACCTGCCCGGCCAGCTCGCACCCGCTTCTGAAATTCATCTTGCTTTCCAATATCACCGGTTCCAGGCCGTATTTGCGCGCTCCCCGCAGAAAACCGCTTTTTCTGTAACAGGCCGAAGCATATTTTTCCGGCCCCGCCGCATGTATGACTTTTTTGTGACCATAAGAGGCAATCAGCTTGGCCGCATTCATACCGATCCGATAGTGATCGAAATAGATCTGCGTGAAGTCATCCCGTTCCGGATAGTTTTCAAAGGAAATCATCCGGCTGAACACAGAACGGATGCGCTGAAGCACATCCTCTTCAAACCGGCCAATCAGCAGAACCGGAAACTCCGGAAGTCCGCTTTCCAGCGTATCCAATGTCAGTGATATCAAATTCACACAATGCTTTGCAGCATAGGTGGTCAATTCCATCAAAAGCCGGTTGTAAAAAGGATCGTTAGGTTTAATTTCAGGAGAACATATTAAATTCGCAAACATACTTTTTACAACCGGCGAGATATAGGTACCCTTGCCCTCGTATTTGATCAGCAGGCCCTCCGCCACTAATTCATTGATTACTTCCCGGATTCTCTGCCTTCCTACAGAAAGCCGTTCGCTTAATTTCCGTTCGGACTCAATCTTTAACGGACGGCTGCACTGAGCGGCCTGAAATTCTTTCCGGAGGACCGCAGCGATCTCTCTGTTTTCCCTGTTCATACGGTTTACCCTCCGCTGCAGTTGTGCACATTCAGCGCACCAAATCATCTTGATTAGTTATCTTACAAGCAATCGAACGAAATAATATACCTTTTCGTGCAGTTCATTTCTACCTAAAAAATAAAAAAAGCGTCTCGTTTCATACAGAAACAAGACGCAGTCCTGACAGAATATATAAGAATGATAAGGTATACATTCTTGAAATATGTTTTTTATACACCCCAACCTGTTGCTATTACTATACCACCTACAAAGCTCCATGTCAATATTATATATATTTTTATTATATAATGTAAATTAATTATATATAGCGATGAACAGGGTTAACCCAAACGCAACTTTTTTCATATTTCACAGTCATATTCGATTTTTTAAGCAAATGTGTCGCCCAGAAAACAATCCATCGGCTGATTTTTGTCCGCCATACGTTTTCCTGCGAATATGGCTCCCTGCAGCAGCTCTGCTGCTTCTGCCAGAAGATCCTTCGGCCCGTTTTCTGTACACTTTCGGCCCCACAGAGAGCAGCAGACTTCCTGCCCCCTTTGCAACCGCCCTGTGTAGTTCTTGAGGAAATTTGTCCGTACATAACAAAAAGCCGTCGGATTACGAACCCGACGGCTTTCCTTGGAGCTGGAAACGTGACTCGAACACGCGACCTGCTGATTACGAATCAGCTGCTCTACCAACTGAGCTATTCCAGCAAATTCTTTCAACTCATACATTATACTAAAATCATCGAATTACGTCAAGACAAAAATTTTATTTTTTTATTTCATAATTACTATTTTTCTTCCTAAATTTTCCTCTGTGAAAAAATTCGACAAAACGAGAAATACGTCCGCATTTAGGGTATGATATATACGTATAACATTACGATGGAAGAAGGTCTCAATTTGCGGCAACGACAAATCAAAGATACTTTGAGGCGACTCCGTAAAGAAAAGATTGGATATACACAGCAGCAGGTCGCCGATTATCTTCAGATTTCCCGTTCTACTTATACATATTATGAGACCGGGAAAACAGAACCTGATTTAGAAAATATCAAAAAATTGGCTAAGCTGTTCGGGGTTTCCGTGGAAGAGCTGCTGGACGACGCGCCGTCTACAAAGGAAATCCGAAGCCCGTCTTTTCTGCACAACCAATGGACAAGCGAAGCCTTTCTCACAAAGGATGAAAAGCGGCTGATCCAGATGTACCGGCACAGCCCGGAAGAAGTCCGTCAGAAAATAGACGAGCTTTTGAACGGGAAAAAGAATTCAGAATGAAAGAGCTCTCCTTTCGCCGGACCGCCTGAAACGTTCTGTGAAATCTTGAAAAATCAGAACAAATATGCTATACTAAATATGAAATTGATAAAAGTCAAAGCAGGCCCCGCTTGCTTTGACTTTCTTTCAATTTACTGTTTCAACACAGGCGAAATGGAGTGATACGGATGGAGTATGACGCTTTTACCGGCGGAATTGAGCCGGGAGGTCTTCGCAGCAAAAATGAAATATTGATCCTGATCTGTTATCTTCTTTCCAGCGTAAATACTCCCCTTTCCAAAGAGGATATATTGGGCATCATGCAGTCCAATGGGTTCGCCAACTATTTCGAAGTAACGGACGCTCTCTCTGAGCTCTCTTCCAACGGGAATCTGAGCTGCGACGGCAATCCGCCGCTTTATATGGCTACTCCCCAGGCAAAAATGATCGCCGGGCAGCTGGATAACGCCCTTCCTCTTTCTATCCGCGAAAAAGCGGTAGCCGCCGCCATGAATCTGCTGTCGAGCGCTAAGCGTGAAAGAGAAAACAAGGTGGAAATCCAAAAGACGGAAAAGGGCTATAACGTCACCTGTCATGTTTCCGGCGGAAATTTGGAGCTCATGCGGTTCTCTCTCTATGTGCCGGATAGCCGGCAGGCCAAAATGGTAAAGAAAAACTTCCAGTCCGCTCCCCAGAACGTATACCAGCTGATGCTGGCCCTGGTGACGGAAAATTACACGCTGGCAAAAGAAGTTTTCAAGGAATTGGAATCCTAAGCAGCATACCCAAATATAAAAAACAACAGACGGAGCCGGTTTTCGGTTCCGTCTTTTTTTGTTGGGGCTTCTGAAAAAGCCTTGCTTATGACGCGGCGTAATGAGATATACTATCCGCAGGAGGGATGCAGTATGAAAGAAGAGAGAGCTATCCCGGAGGGATATATGACCGTAGGCCAGCTGGCGGAAAAAATGGGAACAACCGTGCGCGCTCTGCAGTATTACCATACGAAGGGCCTGCTTCTTCCCTCTGCCGAAAGCAGCGGAGGGAGAAGGCTGTATACACACAGAGATATGATCCGGCTTCATCAGATCCTAAGTCTGAAATCCCTGGGCTTTTCTCTGGAGGATATCAAAAGCAGGCTCATTCCCCTGGAAACTCCAGCGGATGTGGCAGCCGTGCTGGAACAGCAGGCCGGAGCCGTTGAAAAGGAAATTGAAAGTCTGACAGGCTCTCTGCAGGCCATTCGGGCTCTGAAGGCTGAAGTGCTACAAATGCAGACCGTAGATTTCAAAAAATATGCGGATATCATCATAAACCTGCAGATGCACAACGAATACTATTGGCTCATCAAGCACTTTGACGAGCGGACACTGGACCATATCCGAGAACGGTTTGACAAGGAAAGCGGCCTGCAGTTTTTGGAGCGATTTAACCGCCTGAACGCCCAGGCCCTTCGGCTGCAAAAGGAGGGAATTCCACCGGAGGAGGACAGCGCGCAGGAACTGGCACGGAATTTTTGGGAACTGATTGTGGAATTTACAAACGGAGACATGAGCCTTCTGCCCGAACTCATGAAATTTGCACACCTTGAAAAGGAGGGCGGAGAATGGCAGAAAAAGCAGGTGGAAGCGAGCGCCTACCTGGAGCCCGCCCTGGATATCTATTTCACTCGTCTGGGAGTCTCCCCGTTTCAGGAGGGAGCCGTATGAAAGACGCCGTATCCGTCAGAGAGCTGCAGAAGAACTACGGAAGCGCAGTTGTGCTGAAGGGCTTGAACCTGCATGTGTACAAAGGCGAGATCTTCGGCATTCTGGGGGGCAACGGCGCCGGAAAGACCACCGCTTTGGAATGTTTGGAAGGACTCAGAGCATATAGCGGCGGGAGCGTGGAAATAAACGGAAAAACAGGCATACAGCTGCAGGCGTCCGCCCTTCCCGCTTACATAAAGCCGCTGGAGGCCGTTCGCTTTTTTGCAAAGTGGAAGCATGCAAAGGAGGACGACGCCGTTCTGTCCGCTCTCGGGATCCGCCGCCTGAAAAGGCGGTACGGAGAGCTCTCTACCGGACAGAAAAGACGCCTGCATCTGGCCCTGGCGCTGCTGGGGGAGCCGGATATCCTCTTTCTGGACGAACCAACCGCCGGGCTGGACGCTGAAGGCCGGCGGTCCCTGCATCTTCGGATCCGAAAGCTGAAGGAGCAGGGAAAAACCATTCTGCTGGCCAGCCACGATATGGCAGAAATAGAGGCCCTGTGTGACCGGATCGCCATCCTCAGCAAGGGACGCGTCGCTTTTACAGGCACCGTGGATGAGCTTTCCGCCAAAGCCGGAGGCAGGTATACGATCCGCGTCCTGACCGATACGGGAGAGCGCCTGCATACGGCGGAGCGGATCGGGGACGGGCTCCTGTCCCTGCTGGAAAGCTATAAGGCCCGGGGAATCCCCATTTTGGATATAAAAATCAGCCATGGAACGCTGGAAGAGCATTTTATCCATATAGCAGAGGAGGAATAAGCCGATGAAGGCATTTTTATACGGGATATCTCTCCAGTTCAGGCTGGATTTGCGCAGCAAATCGCTGCTCATCACGTGCTATCTGGTGCCGCTTCTGTTTTTCGCCGTGATGGGCGGTATTTTTTCATCTCTCATGCCCGAGGCAAGGGAAACGCTGACACAGTCTATGACTATCATGGGAATATCCATGGGAGCGTTCATAGGTGTGCCCCCTACGATTTTGGAAATGTATGAAAGAGATATGCGCAAAACATATGCCGCCAACGGCGTTCCCCTGTTCTTCGGGCTTTTCGCCGCGGGGATTTCAGCTTTTCTTCATCTGGCCATCCTCAGCGTTCTTCTGTTCTTCGCGTCTCCTTTGGCCTTCGGCGCGAAATTCCCCCCGGATATCCCATTCTACTTTTTTACTATGGCCCTGTGTATCCTCGTCTCTCTCTGCGTGGCCTGCGCTTTGGGGCTGGCCGTCAAAAATCAGGCAAAGCTTACCATGTGCTGCCAGCTTGTGTTTCTGCCGTCCATTCTTCTTTCAGGCATCCTGTTCCCCTCCGGCCTTCTTCCCGGCTTTCTGCAGGCCTTGGGGAAGCTTTTCCCCGCCTATTGGGCGTATTCCCTGCTGTGCGGCACAGAAGCAGGCATACCGGCTTTTCTCCCTTTGGGGGCGATATCCGCGGGGGCGGCCGTACTGTGCGCTCTCCTGCTGAAACGCCTGCGCACGGAATAAAGGCGGCGGACCTATCCTTTGCAGTATGGGCGGACAAAATCAGGAACCGGCTCCCGGCGGCGTTTCCGCCCACAGCTTAGAAATTTTCTGCGGCGTCTCTCCGGAAGCGCGGCTTACGCCGCCGTTTATCCCGCTCTGGGACTCTGTAAATTTTCAAAGCCGGTTCCGCCCCTGTCCCTCCTGTATTTGACTTCACCGATGATCTTCTCTATACTGTGTATAAAGGCTTGCGGAAAGGGAAAAGCCCTTCCGAAACGAAAAGGAGGTCATTGTATTGAAAAAGGCGAAAATTACCATTCATCCGGATTACGCCGTAGGCGCTATTGACAAAAAGCT